>CACYDA010000139.1 GCA_902773095.1 uncultured Lachnospiraceae bacterium
CTGTGGTCATGAGATTACAATGCCGCAGGAACATGACAGGCTGAGCAGTAAAACAGTGGTGATTAACGGAGCGGCACATACCATGCCATGCTGCAGCAAGTGTGGTTATTTTAATGACGTGAGCAGTGGAGACGGACACCAGTATGAGCTGGTGAAAAAGGCGCACGGATGTGCAGTAGAATGTAAGCTGTGCGGAGCGTTGGCACCTTATTCACGCTATCATACCCACTATGAAACTTTTCAGTGTAACAGGAGCTGTCACTGGAGTGTCTGTGAAATCTGCGGAGAAGAATCAAAACGTATCCCGCATGATTGGGTATATGTGCAGTCCCGTGATATTCATGGAAACCTGAAATATGACTTAAGTAATGATCCGGTCATGGAAAAGGGGTATTGCAGGGAGTGCGGATTTAATCTGCGGGAAAGCGATACCAATGCCAATGTCAAAGCACACAAACATGAATTCGAGAAAAAATACGTGGGAGACGGATATCACAGGGAATTCTGCAAAATCTGTGGCATGCCGAACGGCATTTCCAAGAAGTGCATGAACAGAGTATTGACAACAACAGAGAAATATCATATCTATACCTGTCCGGATTGTCACGGTGTCAGTGTGCATACACATATTTTTACGGGCGATAAAGGAAGTTCTACCGATACTAATTGTGCGGGAAAATGTACAGTCTGCGGATATACGGGAGACTATACCGTATATGATTATGACAATAACAGAGATGTTTGGATTGTGAAGAAAGGCACGCATGTCCTGTCAAATGAGACGACGAGAAAGAATGCAACACAGCACATGACAAAGTGTCTGAATTGCAATTACGAGATTATTGAGGACTGTGATTTTGAAAATGACTGTTTCTTTACACCAAATAAAGTGTCGAAAACCTCTCATTACCGTACCTGCAAGAAATGTGGCAATATGAAGGCAGGTGAATTCTGCACGAATTTCCAATATGAAGATTTTACCGCAAAGACGCACATCGTGACCTGTACGGATTGTTTACAGAAGAATGTACAGCGTCACAATATGGTAGTAAATCATAATAGGACAACGGAGACGACACATACCCAGTATTGTGATTGTGGAGATGGCAAGTCCTGCGGCAGAACAGTCACTGAAAATCATAAGATGAGATGGGCGAAGGAGAATATCATTCCAAACAGTATCTTAGGAGACGGGGGATATGAAAAGGTATTAAAATGTAAAGTCTGTGGCTGGACAGATGAGACAACACGAGCATATGTTTCGACACAGAGTAAGCCGGATCCGCCGAAACAGAAAGTATTCGACCATGGTGCCGTAAAAATACGTAAGGCTCAAAATCTTTGCAGACCTCATTCACAAAGTGGCAGTGGAGGAAGCAGTGGAGGTTTGGCAGCCTATGGCATGAACCGGGATTTGTTTTCTGTAGCGCCAATCAGCGATGGTCTGGTGGAACATATGGCAGAGCATGCAGAAGAATACGTCGATGAGGATTTTGACCTTGAGGCAGAAGTGGAACAATGCAAGGAAAAAGGCGAACTGCCACAGGAGGCAGAGGCTTACGCAAGAACAGAAGATGGAGAATCCGGCAATACATATCTTGTGATCAGTCCGTTTGTCACCCTGTCGGTTCTGGAATATGATGAGGAAGAGAATCCGGGAGTGATCAAATATGATATCAGTGCCAGTTACAAGGTCATTTTGTCCATGGTAAAAGCTGATGGAGAGACCGAGGAGGTTGTGCTGGAAGAAAAACCGATGGAAGTGAATTTCCCACTTGAAATGACCGTACCGGTACCGGTGGACTTTACAGATTACAACCGTACCGTTGTGGTGACACAGAATCATAACGGGCAGGAATATCATTATCTGGGAACAGTGGATGCCAATAAGGATTATTCGGAATATACGGTTGCTTTCACGGCAGAGCAGGGACTTTCGGAATTCATCCTGACAGCAACGAATCACAAGCTTACCCATGTAGAAGCAACAGAACCTACCAGATATGCAAATGGTAATATTGAGTACTGGTATGATGAGGTGGATGAAAAATTTTATACGGATATCTGGTGCACCCATGCAGTAGAACAGCAGCAGACTGTCATCGCAAAATATCCGGATATGACCTATACGGTGACATATTATGCCAACGGTGGTACCGGAACCATGGATTCTTTTACTGCGGATGCAGGAACAACCTTAATCCTGCCGGAATGTGGATTTACCGCACCGGAGGGAATGAAATTTGACAGCTGGAGCATTGGCTATGCGGGAGATACCTACGTTCTGAAAGAAGACACGACCGTCATGCCGCAGTGGATTGATGAAAATGCGGCACCGACAGATTTAAGACCATGTACCATTACCTTTGATAAATTTGCCGATGATGCGGTAGGTGAGATGGCTCCACAGGTATTCCAAAGAGGCATTGCAGCACCAATGAATCCGGCAGGCTTTACCAGACCGGGATATATGCTTTACGGATGGAGCGTGACCGGAAGTCAGACAAATGCGATTCCTGACGGCGGTATGGCGACCTTCTACCGTGATCAGGTAATGACAGCGGTATGGAGAAAATGTTCTGTACTTTCGTATGATGCCAATGCAGAGGATGCAATGGGTACCATGCCGGATCAGCAGGTAATCAATTCGGTCTATACCGTATTGAATAAGAACACCTTTACCAGAGAGGGCTATGAGTTTATTGGATGGTCAGAAGATTCGGATGCAACTAATGTCAGCTATAAAGATGAAGATTACAAAACATTTAGCAGTAATCATACCTTCTATGCGGTATGGAAAAAACTGGTAAATATCACGTTTGACCCAAATGCCGAGGATGTAACCGGAACCATGGATGTCCAAAAGATGCAGGAAAACGAGTTTACTGCACTGGTTCCATCAAAGTTCAAACGAGAAGGCTATGAGTTTGGCGGATGGGTATTAACTCCAAATGCAACGTTTGCCAGATATGCAGACAAGTATGCACTTGCGAGATTTTCAGAGGATACAACACTGTACGCTCTTTGGAACAGAATCAATACCTATACCTTTAGTGCCAATGGCGGTGTGGGTACGATGGAAGAACAGACCGTGATTACCAGAACCAAAACGCCATTGAATAAAAATACCTTTACCAGAGAGGGGTATGATTTTAAAGGCTGGGCAACCAGTGAGGCATCGACATATGTGTCTTATGAAGATGAAAAAGAAGTAACGACTTACTCTGATGGCGATAAGACTCTCTATGCCGTATGGGCAAAAGATGTCACGATTACCTTTGATCCAAACGGAAAGGGGGTAACCGGAACGATGGAACCGCTCATCACTCAAAATGGTGTTTATACACAGCTGCCGGCAAATGGTTATACCAGAGAAGGCTATGAGTTTAAAGGATGGGCAACGATTCCGGAAGCAGCAACCTCTTCCTATGCGGACGAGTACAAGTATTTTAAGACAGAAGATGATGTGACACTGTATGCTGTATGGCATAAACCGGTTACGGTAACCTTTGATGCAAATGGAGAGGATGTGACTGGAACAATGGATGTGCAGGAGGCAACAGACAGAACTTATTTTACCCTGAATAGAAATGCATTTTCTAAAGAGGGATATTACTTTGACGGATGGTCGTTGTCTGCGGGATCAACAATGGCAAATTATACCAACGGATACAACTATGTTTATCTGACGGGAGATACCACATTATATGCCGTATGGCATAAAAACGTCAGCGTGACATTTCATGCGAACGGCGGAACAGGAAGCATGGCATCCCAGACATTGAAGGATAGGACATTCTCTCACCTCAATGCCAATACCTATACCAGAGAAGGTTATACCTTTGCAGGCTGGGGATTATCACCGAATGCGACTTTTGTATCCGCAAAAGACGAAGGATTGGTTTATCTGACAGATCATATTACGTATTATGCAATCTGGCGGCCGGATACCACACAGGCAGTGACACAGACTGTAACGGACATGCTTAATAATGTAAGAGATGTCAATCCGGAATCATTGACAGAAGAAGAAAAGACGAATGCAGATGAGGCAGTGGAAAAAGCTGTAGAAGCGATACTTATTTTAAATGAAATGGAAGATTCAGATGTGGCAGGAACAGTGCTTTCATCAAGGGAAGACATGGAAGCTTTGGAGGATGCCTCGCTGATTTTTGGCAGCAGTGCCGTAGAATCAGAACAGGGTGTCGGACTGATTTATGATACGGAAAATGCGCCGGACGAGGCATTTGCTAAGGCCGGTAATGTCAGGGTATGCAATGCATTAATGAATGCATTTGCCATCGGCGTATCAAACGAATATGAGACCGTATTCGATGAGAATGGAGAGGAAAAAGTTGCGGTCACATTTTCGATTGCAGCGTCTGACGAGGAAGTGAACCATGTAATCGGTGCAGAATATGACGAAGACAGCATGGTGGCATTTTCGATGGCATTGGATAACCTGATTCTGAATTATTCAACCAATGAACTGTACATACCGGTGATTGTTACATTGCCAATTCCAAAATCTCTACAGGGAGCAGAAGAAATCACGCTAATTCATTATAATTCAGATGGTACGGTAAAAGAGGTCATCAGGACAAGCATTAACCGTGAAGACAACACGATCACATTTGTGGTAAGCAGCTTTAGCGACTTTGCATTGGTGCAGGATTTCGTGCCGGGATGGCGGGAAACTGATGATGGTGTCCGTTATTATAAAGAGAATAAACAGTACATTGCTGATTCGTGGAAACGGATTGATGGCTCCTGGTACTATTTTGATTCTGATGGTTATCGAAGGACAGGCTGGTACAAAGAAGAGGACAGATGGTATTATCTGAAAGAAGATGGCAGCATGCTTGCAGATCAATGGAAACGTATTGCAGGAAAATGGTACCATTTTAATGGAAGTGGTGTGATGCAGACAGGCTGGTACAAAGAGGATGATGTATACTATTATCTAAAACCGAATGGCGCCATGGCTGTAGACGAGTGGGTGGAAAATGATAAGTATTATCTGGATGCTTCCGGAAAATGGATCAAAGGAAAGACAAAGGAAGATCTTGGTACCGGTACATGGAAGAAAAATTCGACAGGATGGTGGTATCAGTATGCAGATGGAAGTTATCCGAAGAACCGTTGGAAAAAGATTGATGGTGAGTGGTATCATTTTGATCAAAACGGATATATGCAGACAGGATGGCTCAAAGACGGTGGGTATTATTACTATCTCAAAGCAAATGGCACTATGGCAAAGGAAGAATATGTCGATGATGGCAAGTACTATGTAGACGCAGACGGACATTGGGTTCCATAGATTTGAGATTAAGATAGGCAGACTAAAAAAACGGTCAGAACAATGCTCTGACCGTTTTCTTTACCGCTGTACTGTATTTTGACTTATTGACAAAACAATACCTGTAAGATATACTAAGCAATTAAGAATAAAAAAATGAAGGAGAACGAAATGAAAGTCGGAATATTTTTGGCAGATTCCAACGGAGGGTATCCCGTACCGGCAGCAAGAGGCGGGGCAGTTCCTGCTTTGGTTGAACATTTGGTAAAAGAAAATAATGACAAACAACTGTTTGATATGAATATCATTTCAATTTATGATAAAAAAGCCGAGAAAATGGCTAAGAGGTATCCCAATATTCATTTTATCTGGATTAAGCCACCGAAAATCATTTCATTTTTTGATAAACTCTGCTTTGATTTGATCAGGACATTTTTTAAGAAGAAAAAAGCGGTATCTTATAAGTCATTATTCTCATTATTGTACAGCATTGCTGCAAGTTCGAGAATCATAAAGAAACAGCATTATGATAAAGTTGTGATTGAAAATAATATTCCTATGGCATGGGCGATTCGATTATCACATTATACGGGAGAATACTATTATCATTTCCATAATATACCGAGAATCAATGCCAAGTGCAAAGAAGTATTTCAAAATGCAACAGCAATATTATGTGTGAGCCGGTATGTTGCAAAACAGATTGGTATGAAAGATAACCCGATCGGACCGATTCGAAAGACAAAAACGAGAGTTCTTTATAATTGTATTGATACCAAATTATTTACACCTCTCGCAGATGAGAAGAAAAAGCAGAAAATAAGAGAAAAATATGGAATCAGTAAAGAGGATCAGGTAGTCTGCTTTGTAGGAAGACTGTCCGAGGAAAAAGGAATTGACAAAGTTCTTGAAGCTGTAAAACAGGCACAGAATCAAAAAATAAAAGTATTAATTGTTGGAAGTTATATGCACAATATCAATGTGAAAGATGAATACCAGGTGAAACTGCATCATCTTTCAGAATCCATGAAAGACCAGGTGATCTTCACGGGATACATTGATCAGAATGAAATTCCTACTATTTATCAGATTGCCGATGTTGCCATCCTCCCGTCTATGTGGGATGAACCGGCAGGACTTACGATGGTGGAAGCGATGGCATGTGGAACACCGGTCATCACAACCGCATCAGGCGGTATTCCGGAGTATATGAAGGAACACGCAATTGTGCTGAAAAGAGATGAAAACCTTGTAAGGAATATATGTCAGGAAATGAAACATATTTTTGAAGTGACAGATGCTGAAAAATTAGAAAACTCAGTTGAATATGTGAGAGAGAATTTTTCAACGAAGACGTATTTGGAAAATTTCCATCATGCAATTACAGAAGGAGGAAAACAATGAGTGGCGAAAATAAAAATGCAGGGATTGATTTTGTCATTACATGGGTAGACGGTTCGGATCCGGAATGGATTAAAGAAAAAAATAAATACAAAAGTGGTGGAAGTCAGGATAACAGTGATTCAAGATACAGAAATATGGATTTATTGAAATACTGGTTTAGAGCAGTGGAACTCTATGCACCATGGGTAAGAAAAATCCATTTTGTTACGTGGGGACATTATCCGGAATGGCTCAATACAGAACATAAAAAAATTCGTATTGTGAAGCACAGCGATTTTATCCCGGAAAAGTATCTGCCGGTATTCAACTCAAATCCAATAGAGATGAATATGCACAGGATTAAGGGACTGTCAAATCATTTTGTTTATTTTAATGATGACATGTTTATTACAAGTCCGGTGAAACCGTCAGATTTCTTTTATAAAGGTCTTCCAAGAGATGTTGCGGCGATGAAAGCTTTTTCATTTATCTGGCCGGAGACAAAAGTGACTGATTTTATTCTGGCAAATAATATGTATGTAATGAATCAGCATTTTGATAAAAGAACGACGCTCAAAAAAAATTTTAAGAAATGGTTTAGTCCGTCACTGGGGAAATACCTGTTCTCTAATTTGTTATTGATGCCATGGCCGTATTTTACGGGAATGAAGCCGATGCATGTGGCAATGTCTTTAAAGAAAGATACGTTTAAGGAATTGTGGGAAGAGGAATATGAACTGTTAGACAGGACATGTCGCCATCGGTTCAGGGATATGGAAGATGTGAATCCATGGCTTGTGGAATTCTGGCAGATGGCAAAAGGAGATTTTTATCCAAGAAAAGCAAAGGATGTAAAGTATTTTTCACTGAGTCCTGATGACCGGGAGAATGAAGAAGTATATCGTGCGGTAAAAGACAGTAAATATAAGCTGATCTGTATTAATGACGGATATGTTGATGAGAATTATGATAACGTGAAAGAAAGATTATGCAGCGTGATGGAACAGAAATTTTCTCAAAAAAGCCAGTTTGAGATTTGATTGTGATTTGTTGAAAGATAAAGGAGCATTTTCATGAAGCGTAAAGTTGGAATACTGACATATCATGATGCACTTAATTATGGCGCGGTTTTACAGGCTTATGCCCTTCGCAGGAGCCTTAGAAAAATAGGTGTACCGGATGTGGAAGTGATAGATTACAAGAACCCTGAGGTGATGTCTGCCGCGGATTTAAAGGGTCTTTTGTTTAGTGGAGGAATTAAAGGAATCCTTCTGTTTGTGACAAGAATAGGTGTTGTGTCGAGGTTTAAACGATTCAGAGTGGGAAAACTCCACTTATCAAAAGAGTTAAAAACACAAAAAGAATTTGAAGAATATGTCCGGGGATTAGATCATGTGGTAGTAGGAAGTGATCAGGTCTGGAATGAGAAATGGAATAATTGTGACGAAGTATTTTTCTTAAATGTGGATATGGACAACAATAAGAAAGGTTCCTATGCGGCTAGTTTTGGATTTGAACAATTGGAAGAGGATAAAAAAGAGATTTACAAAAAGAGACTATCCGGTTTTTCATCTCTGTCTGTAAGAGAACACAGTGCAAAAGAGATTGTTGAAAATACTTTGGGACTGTCATGTGAACAGAATATTGATCCTGTACTGCTTCTTAATCGGGAGGAGTGGGAAAAAATTACTGTTGACATAAAACCAAAAAAGCCATATATTTTGTTATATCTGGTACCGTACCAGAAAGAAGTGGTGGAATATGCCGTTAAACTTGCCAAAGAAAAAGGAATGAAAATTTTGATGGCTTCACGAAGTTTTAGAAATTGGAGCCTGTTGCATGTGGGAAGTTCATCGCCGGAGAAGTTTCTGGGGCTTGTGAAGAATGCAGACATGGTTATCACGAATTCTTTCCATGGTACAGCATTTTCTGTGGTATTTGAAAAGAAGGCAGTGATTATGCTCAACAATGCCAGAGGGTATAATGTGAGAAGCAGAGACTTGCTTGCTATGTGTAAAATTGTTGATGAAGATTTTAAAGGCGAAAAGGTGGAGACAGACAATGTTGACTGGACTTTCGTCAAGCAGGTATTGAAAAAGGAACAGAGCAGATCAAAAAAATACTTAAAAGACATGTTAAATGGCAAGGAATCATAGATTGTTGAATATTAGGTGAATTAGATGATAATTTTAGAAAATGAAAAACTGAGCAAATATACCACAATCAAAATAGGTGGTATTGCAAAAAAAATGTATGTTCCGGAGACGGAAGAGGAACTAATAGAAGCAGCCGCAAAAACGGATCAGCGATATGTGATTGGAGGAGGCTCTAATCTGCTGATTGCGGAGCATGAATTCGAAAGTGTTCTGAATGTAAGAGAATTTGACAAGACAATCGAACATCAGTTGGAAGGAAGGTATTATGTGGGAGCGTCTGTGCGTCTTCAAAAACTGATCAATACCATAAATAAAGATGGTTATGGAGGGTTAGAATACCTGTATTCTGTTCCGGGTCTGATTGGCGGGGCGATTGTGATGAATGCGGGAAATGGCAAAGAATGGAACAATTGTATTAGTGATCATATCGTAAGAGTCAAAGTATTGCATAATGGTAAAATAGAGTGGATTGAAAAAAAGAAATGTCATTTTTCACATAGGAATTCCCTCTTTAAGAATAATCATGAATACATTGTGCTGGGAGCAGAATTTGATTTTCCAAAGCAGGATTTGGAAACATCGAAAAGACTGATCAAGGAAAGGCTGGAGCTTTGTAAACGTCTCCAGGATAGTTCAAAGCCGAATTTCGGTTCGACATTTATGAATTATAACAAGACAATCATACGTTTTGCAAAAAGGCTGAAGATGGGAAATAAAAAAGGCATACATTTTTCAAGGAAGACGGGAAACTGGCTGGTGAATGAAGGAAACGGAACTTACCGTGAGGCAGTCAGACAGATTAAACGGATAGAAAGAGTTCATAAATTATTCAGAAAAAAATGTGACCGGGAAGTGATTCTCTGGGACTAATTATCTGAGATTAATTCTTTGAAATTGGTTTTCCGGTATTAATTCTAAATCGGATGGGAGATTGTGAAAGGTATGGTAAGATATGCAGCAGGATAAGCAGTATTTTAAGATTGGCAGAAATGAAGTCCGGTTTGTGGGAATTTCATTTTTTATAATCTATTCTTTTTTTGTCGATATTGTAGAGCGAAAACTGGGGCTCTATTTTCTTCTGATGAGCATGATCGTCAGTATGGCACTCATTTTGCTGTCCATCATGACAGGTTTTGGGATCCGTATTAATGGTAAAGTGTTTCTTCTCCAAATCGGATGGGTTGTGATGTTGTTATTCATGGTATTGCCGAGAAATAAAATGTTAGCAAACGGTAACTATTGGAAAACACTCCGATGGATATGGGCGTTATTCATTGCATATGGTATCGCTGTCAGTACAGAGATTTATTCCAAGATTATCAAATTGATTGCAATCTGTGGTTTTATTAATGTTGCATCGATTTTTTACTTTTACATTAATAAAAGCGCATATAATGTGATGTATAACTTCTGGAATGAATGGCCGGCGGGTACACAAAATGGTAAGTGTGGATACAGAGCAGGAATAGCAGAACATTATTCCAAAAATGCAATTTACACATTGATAGCTGTGTGTGTTTTCTTTGTTTTGTTTCTGTTGAAATGTAGGGAAAATAAAAATGGACGGTTAGTAAGAAATAAATACCTGGGAATTATATTTATATTATGCGCAATTGGATTGGTCATGACACAAAAACGTGCACACACCTTATTTGGCGTTGTGGCAATGATTGGAGGATACTATTTTTGTGATATCACAGGAAGAAAAAGCAAGTCCACAAGGTTATTAAAGATTGTTATGCTTGTCTGCCTGTTGGCTGTTGGAATTGAGATTGCAGCGGTATATTCCACTCAGTTAAGTGATCTGCTGGAAAGATTTGCAACGGCAGGAGAGGATAAATCTTCCATATTGCGAAAATCTATGCGTGATATGGCATTCCGATTATTCAGAACTTCACCAATTACCGGTATCGGCTGGGGAGCATATGGATACGAGTATAAGGTTGTATTCAAAAGTACATTTACCTTAGATGTTCATAATGTTTATGTGCAGATGCTTTGTGAAACGGGAGTGGTAGGATTCTGTATTTTTATTGCTACATTTGCATATACACTGATCATCGCAATCAGATGCAGTAAATTGAAAAATCTGTCACTTGACGAATATATCGCAATTCTATATGCATTGGTCGTACAAATTTTTGTGACACTTTATAATGCAACCGGTAATTGCATGTACGATATTACATTCTGTCATTATATGGTAGCTGTGGGAATGTCTCATGGAGTGTATTATAAGTATCAAATGGCATTAAAGACATATGAAGTAAAAGAAGTAAGTAACCAGAGAGCAGAAGAGTGGGAAATAGAATACCTGTCCTGAGTATTGGTGTTAATTTTGAAATGAAAATTGCTAATGGTAAATGATACTTGCAGAAAGCATTGAGGATATAAATATGTTGGTTGAGAAATATAAGAAAATGTCAATAGAATTGAAAGCCACATTGTGGTTTACCTTCTGTCTGGCAGTGCAAAAAGGTGTGGCAGTCATTACCACCCCTGTGTTTACAAGATTGATGTCAACGGAACAGTATGGACAGTATAGTGTATTTAATTCATGGCTTCAGATTTTTTCTATTATTACTACTTTGAAACTGACAGGGGCAGTCTTTAACAAAGGAATGAGTAAGTATAAGAATGGAAGAGATGCGTATACTTCTACGATGCAGACGGTGACGCTCATCATAACTGCTATTGTTACAGGAATTTACCTGATTTTCCGAAAATACGTCAATGACCTGACAGAACTGCCAACATTTATTATGTTGGCAATGTTTTTGGAACTGATGGTGGATCCGGCAGTCAATTTCTGGACATTGCGAAAGCGATATGAGTACCAATACAAAGTGGTTGTGATCAGAACGGTCAGTTACGTGGTGATCAATGCAGTGATGGGAATTATTGTGGTGATGATGTCAGAAGAAAAGGGATATGCGAGAATTCTCTCAAGTGTAGTGGTATCATTTGTCTTTGGATTGATGCTGTTTGTGGCTAACCTTTCCAATGGAAAAACGGTTTTGAAGAAAGAATATGCGGTATTTGCGATTACGTTTAATCTTCCGCTTTTGCTGCACTATTTTTCACAATATGTGCTTGATCAGTTTGACAGGATTATGATTCAGAAAATGGACAGTGTATCTGCAGCTGGAAAGTATAGTGTTGCTTATAGCGCAGGAGCGTTGCTGATGATTATCATACAGGGAATTAACAGTTCTCTTGTCCCATGGCAGTATAAGAAACTCGAAGAGAAGAATTTTAAGAAATTAGATGATGTGCTGTTTCAAACGTATGTCATTATACTGGGAACAGTCATGCTGTTTTCGGCATTTGCGCCGGAAGTGATGAAACTTTTAGCGGGACCCAAATATTATCAGGCGGTATATGTGGTGCCGCCGGTTGCGTTGGGAATGTTGTTTCTGCATATGTATACAGCAGTTGCCAATGTCGAATTTTTCTATGGATTAAACAAATTTACGATGTATATTTCTATGGCAGGAGCCGGACTTAATGTAGTGCTGAATTATGTGTTTATTAAAAGGTTTGGGTATGTTGCCGCAGCCTACACAACACTGTTCTGCTATATTATATTTGCATTCAGTCATTATGTGTATGTTACACGAAATGTGAAAAAAATAGAAAAAATCGATAAAATGATGGATAGCAAGAGGATTGTTTTATTGTCTGCAATCTCCGTAGTATACTGTGTGGGTATCTCCTTAATCTATGATAATACGATTGCGAGACTTGCCATTATTACCGTAATATCGATTGTGATCATCATCAAAAGAAAAGCAGTGATGGGATTATTCAGTACAATGAAGAAACGAAATGATTAATCAATGAATCAGATGGAAAGGAATGAATGAAAGATGATTATTGGAGCATGTGGTTATGGCGGAACAGGTTCGAGTGCGGCAGTTGATTTTTTGAAAGAGTTTGATTGCATACAGGCACTGACAAGAGCAGAGTCACAGTATGCATTTAAAGTAGATGGATTGCAGGATCTGGAGTATCACCTTGTGAAACAATATGCGAGACAGATGTCAGGTGACCAGGCAATTGCAAGGTTTTTGTATGCGGCCAGATATGCAAGGACACCAATTGTTAAAAGAATCGTGAAATCCTCAAAGGAATACCTGCGATTGACGGATGAATATGCGAATTCTCTTGTGCAGACGACATGGATGGGCATTGATAATGTGGATTTTGAGACAGGAAATCTTCTGAAAAGTATGGTGGTACTTGGATTTAAAAAAATCATAATCCCATTTTATGAAACGCATACGGGAAAACTGTATAATGCATGGCCGATGAGAAAAATGTATTTATCAATAGAACCGGAAGAGTTTTACGAAAAAACAAGAAAATATACTCACAATCTTTTGAAAGCGTCAGGTGCAGATTTTAGTAAAATGATCGTAATGGATCAGCCATTTGAAGGAAATGCTCCATGGCAGAGTTTTCCGTTTTATGATGATCCGAAAGCGATAGTGATTGACAGAGATCCGCGTGATCTATATCTGGCGGCATCTTATCAATGGCCGAAAGACGGCACATTTATGCCGAGGAGGGATCCGGAAGCATTTGTGCAGTATTTTAAACAGCAGAGAAAGTATCAGAACGAATTGAACGACCATGAAAATGTGTTGTTCTTACGATTGGAGGATATGATTTTTGATTACGACAAATCTGCCAAGAAGATTATGGACTTTGTTGGATTGAAACAGGAACAGCACAAAAAGAAGCATAAGTATTTTAAACCGGAGTTGTCTATGAAGGGAACTCAATTGTATAAAAAAATGCCGGGACACGAAAAAGAGCTGGAATATCTTGACAAAGAATTATCAGAGTTTTATTTTCCTTTTGAAGAATATGAGGCTGCAAAAAAGAATAATGAGTTATTCTATATTGACTAAAGTTTGATGAGATTAGGGCTGACATTACCGCAAATCATTCGGTTTTGTCAGCTGTTTTTTATGATAGCAGGGTCAAAAGCCATGTTCCACGGGAAGCTTGCTTACAAGTGGGACGATGGCTTGTTGGCCCTGCTATCATTTAATAGGGGCAGCTACAGAATCTTTTATATCGGTTGTCAGAGATTGTCATTGACAAAATGACAATATTTACAAAAAAATCATAATAGGATAGATTTTTTTGTATAAATGTACTATAATAATGGCATTAGTTACATCCGTAAACGATTGACGAATCATAAAAATATAAAAATGGAGGTAAGCGAATGAAAAAAAAGAATCAGAAAAGGCATTACAGGAATGGCAACAGTAATGTGAACAGAAAAAAAGTTGCTGCAGGCACCGTTGCCGCAACGATTTTGCTGTCGGCAAATGTTCTGGCAAATGCGGATCAGGTGATCAATTATGTTTTGAATGAAGGAAACAATGATATCACTGTTTCCGGCAGTACGGAGTATTGCAAACTGCAGTTGGAGAAGGATGCTACGATTATTGTATATTCTACTTCATCAAGTGATACTTACGGATATCTGTATGACAGCGAAATGACAGAACTCACGTCTGACGATGATGGCGGAGAAGAAAATAACTTTAAGTTCACGTATCATCTGACGGCAGGTGAGACTTATTATGTAGGAGTAAGGTATTATTCGAGCAGCGATAGTGGAGTGATTCCTGTAAATCTTTTTGTCATTAATGATGATGACAATGGATTGAAGAGCAGTGGTACAAACTGGTATTATATTGAAGATGGAACGCTGGTGACAAATGCATGGAGAACCGTTGATGGCAATCGATACTATTTTGGCAGTTCCGGCGAGATGTATATTAACAGAACTGCCTGGATCTATGATGAAGACGGGAATGAGGATTCCTACAGATTTGACGAGAATGGTCATGTGGTAACAGGATGGTACTATGAAGGGGAATATGAAGATGAAGAAGGCAACGTTTGTTATGAATCGATGTACTATTATGATGAGAACGGCCGTGGGGTGAAGGGATTCCAAACGATTTCCGGAAAACTGTACTACTTCGCTGAAGAAGGACGCGCCTATACGAATGACACGACATCGATCTATGATAATGACGAAGGAAAGAGTTACTATTACAGATTCAATGCAGATGGCAGCATGGTCACAGGCTGGTATGATGACAACTACGGAAATCAATATTACTATGATGAAAACGGACGGGCTGTCAGTGGATTTGTGACAGTGGATGACAGACAGTACTATTTTGATTATAATGGAAGAGCGTATTTTGACCAGACAGACAGTATCTATGATGAGGAAACCGATACCTATTATTACTATCGATTTGATGAAAATGGAAGCATGGTGACAGGCTGGTATGATAACGGTTATGGTGAATGCTATTATTACGATGAAAATGGTCGGGGAGCTATAGGTCTGACGGTCATTGGCGAGGATACCTATTATTTTGATTATGATGGTCGAAGATATACAGACTATACTTGGAGCCATGATGGACAAATGTCATACTTTGGAGACGACGGAAAATTGGTAGAAACCATTGAAATGACAGAAGGTCTCATCAGCTTCAAGGGCAGCAAATACTATGTACGCGAGGGAAACCTTGTAAAAAATGAACTCATCCTGATTGATGGAATACCACATTATTTTGACTATGAAGGCATCATGGTGACGAACACAACAAGAAGTATTTATGATCAGGAAACAGGAAAATATTATTACTATCGTTTTGATGCCGATGGCAATGCGATGACCGGCTGGTATGAGGATTCTTATGGAAATAAGTACTATTATAATGAGGAATTTCATGCTGCCAGTGGATTTGTGACCATCGGTGGCAGCACCTATTACTTTGGCAGTGATGGTCGTTTGTATGTGAACGATACACAGAGTGTCTATGATCAGGAAACAGGCAACTATTATTATTATCGTTTTGATGCCAATGGTCAGGTGGTAAAGGGTTGGTTTGAAACCGCTTATGGTGACAGGTATTACTACGATGAAAATGGTCACGCAGTCAGTGGAATGGTACAGATTGGTGATGATACCTATTACTTTGAGTATAACGGAAAAGCGGAACGCAATTATACGGTAAAAGAGAATAATACACTCTTCTATTTTGGTGAAAGTGGAAAGATGGAAGACTCTGTAGAAATGACAGATGGATGGGTTACTTTCCGAGGTGAAAATTATTATGTTGTGGATGGTGATTTCGTAAAAGGAAGCTGGTATACCATCGATGGCAAAAAGTATTACTTTACATACGATGGTATGATGGCAAAAGGCACTGTGAAGGAATTGTATGATCCGACAACAGGAAACTATAACTACTACAGATTTAAGAATGACGGAAGTGTCTTTACCGGCTGGTTTGAGGACGAAGACGGAGATCGATACTACTATCAAGAGGATGGTTGTGCCGTATCAGGATTTCAAACAATCGATGGGAAGTTGTATTATTTCTCTTATGGCGGTTCTATGTGTCGTAATTGCACAATTACAACATATGATGACGAGACACGCAGATCCTACAGAATAGATGATAATGGATTCGTGGTAATAGGATGGTATGAAACAGAATCATGGTCAGGCACCGTTGATCGATATTACTATGATGAAAACGGTTGCGCAGCAAATGGTGTGACGACAGTTGATGGTGAGGAATACTATTTCAACGAAGACGGATTAATGCAAAGAGACGCTACGGTAGTGGTTGAGGGAAGAATCCTGTATTTTGGAGAAGACGGTAAACTTGCGGATTCAGCGGTATACAAAGAAGGATGGATGAATTTCAGAGGCAACTACTATTATGTGGAAGACGGAGTAATCGTAAAGGATGCCTGGAGAACCATACGCGGCAAGAAATATTATTTTTACAACGAAGGATTTATGGCATGTAATACGGTACTAAATCTGTATGACAATACAACCCACAGGTATGATTACTACAGATTTGGCACAGATGGCAGTATGGTAACCGGATGGTTTACTGATTCTGATGGAAGACGCTACTATTACGACGAAAACGGACGCGCTGCATACGGATTTACCGTTTTGGACGGTACGCATTATTATTTCGGAAGTTCCGGAAAATGTCTGGCAAATCTGGATGAAAATGAAGTATTCGTTGGTGATACGGAGCTCGTTCTCACAGAAAGCGGAAGAAGTTATTATAAATTTGTTCCTACAGAGGATATGGTGGTATTTGTCTATTCAAAAGGTGGTCAGAATACTTATGCGACACTGTTTGATTCTAAAATGAATTCATTGTATTCGGATGATGACGGAGGAACAGGAAACAATTTCTTGATCTGTTATCAGCTTACCGGTGGGGAAACATATTATCTGCAGATGGGCTTCTACAATTCAGATGCGACAGGAACGATTTCTGTTACGATTGATGCGGCTACATCTGACGGATGGAAGAAAGTTGCGGATCATTGGTATTATTTAGAAGAGGGTAGTTTAGTCAGCGGCTGGAAGACAATCGGCGGCAAATTATATTACTTTAATGAATCCGGAATGATGGCTACCGATACGGTACTGCATCTGCAGAGTGAAGATGACAAACTGTATTATTTTTACAGATTTAATAAAGACGGTAATGTGGTGAAAGGCTGGTATAAGGCTGACGGTGATGTATGGTATTATTATGATTCTAAAGGACATGCAGTAAGCGGTATGACGTCAATCGGCGGTAAGACCTATTACTTTACTGAAGAAGGATGTATGCAGACGGATTACGTTGTGATTGAGGAAGCTTGTTTCTATTATTTCGGAGAAGACGGTGTTCTGGCGCAGAGCGCAGAGTTCAAAGAGGGCTGGATGAATTTCAGAGGCAAATGGTACTATGTGGAAGACGGACAGCTGACTGCCGGTACAATGAAAACCATCAGTAGCAAGACGTATTACTTTAACAGTGAAGGTGAAATGGTTACCAACGAAGAACTCCAACTTTACTCTTCTGATTCGGGAAGATATCATTATTACCGGTTTAACTCAAGCGGATTTATGGTAACAGGATGGTACAAAACAGAATCCGGTGACTGGTATTACTATAATTCTGACGGAACTGCAGTCAGTGGAATGGTGACATTAAAAGGCAAGACCTATTATTTTGAATCAAATGGTGAAATGCAGACGGATTATTCTTTCATAAATTCCACTGCTATGTATTACTTTGGAGATGATGGTATTCTTGCGGAAAGCATCGACATTGAAGACGGATGGTTGAAGTTTAGGGATAAATGGTATTATTGTGAAGAAGGAACTCTTGTCAGAAATGCAATGAGAACTATCGGTGGTAAGACATACTATTTCAATTATAATGGTGAGATGGTTGTCAACGGTACGATAGAAAGGTATGACAGAGAGGATAATCAGTATCATTATTACAGATTTGATGAAAACGGTCAGATGGTGACCGGCTGGTACAAATTCGGAAGTTCATGGTATTACTATGACAGCAAGGGAAGAAGTGCGGAAGGAATCACAACATTAGGCGGCAAGACATACTTCTTTGATTATAATGGCAGAATGAATACGAATACTATGGCGGAGGATGATTCTTATCTGTATTATTTCGGAGCCGACGGTCTTCTTTCAGAACAGATGGAAATTAAAAATGGCTGGCTGAAGTTTAAAGATCACTGGTACTATGTAGAGAATAATAAACTTATAAAGAGCAAGATGAAACAAATCGGATCCAAAACATATTATTTCAGTTATGATGGTACCATGTCTACGAATACAAGTGTATCATGGTGGAGTGATAATGAATATGTAAGCTACAGATTTGGCGCTGATGGCGTGATGGTAATCGGCTGGTATAATGATTATGATAATACCTATTATTATCGTTCTGATGGACGCGAGGCGGTAGGTATGACAGAAATAGACGGAGATACTTATTTCTTTGACAATAATGGAAAAATGGGCAGAAGATATGTCACATCTGATGCGACGACTCTGTATTATTTTGGTGGTGATGGAAAACTTGCTGAAACATTGACACTGAAAAACGGATGGAACAAATTCAGGGACGGCTGGTATTATGTTCAAAGAGGAGAGTTAGTGAGAGATGGTCTTTGCGTAATTGGAGGAAAGACCTACTACTTTACCGAATCCGGACAGATGGCGGTGAACGGTGCTTACGAGATCATTGATGGGGATGAAGAAGAGAGTCACTATTACAGATTTGATGGTGCAGGTCTTTTTGTGACCGGATGGTATCGTGAAGGCTCTGATGCATGGTATTATCATGACAGTGGTCAGGCAGCAGAAGGTTTGACTATGCTGGAGGATCAGTTGTATTACTTTAGTAGAGAAGGAAAGCTGCAGTGTAATGTAGTGACAGCCGACAAAGAGAAGATCTATTACTTTGATGAAAATGGAAATCCTGCAGACAGCAAAGCGCTGACGACCGGCTGGCTGAAATTCAGAAATAAATGGTATTATGTAGTGGATGGTGCTTTTGCAACCGGTGTTCAGAATATTGGAGGCACTAATTATTATTTTGCAGCTGACGGTGTGATGATCGCTGATCTGGATGCGATTCAGGCTAGCGTGGGAGATAGTACTGTTACTGCCGGAACGGAAAGAAAATACATCAAAATTGTGCCTGACAAAGCTGGTGTCCTTACAGTATTTTCTGATGGTTCGAATGATACGATTGCAACGTTATACGATGAGAATATGAGTTATCTTGAGTCAGATGATGATGGCGGAAGAGACATGAATTTTGCATTGTCATATGGTGTAAAAGCAGGAAAGACATATTATCTTTCGGTTGGTCACTATTCACTGAATAATGAAACGGAGATTCCGTTTACAGTTACGCTGACTGACAGTAAAGGATGGAATAAGATCGGAGTCAACTGGTATTATTCTGATGGTTCGAAATTCTTAAAGGGTTGGAATACACTCAGTGGAAAGAAGTATTATTTTGATAGCAACGGCAGAATGTATGTTAACAAAATTGAATGGTTGTATGATGAAGACAGTAATGGTCATTATTACAGATTTGATGCATCAGGCAATCTGGTGATCGGATGGTTTATGGATGATTATGGAGAAAAATATTACTATGATGAAAACGGAATGGCCGTACAGGGTATCATGGCGATTGATGATACGACGTATTATTTCGAATACAATGGCAGATTAGGCAGAAACACTGTGACTATGGATGAAACGAAGATTTACCGTTTTGGTTCAGATGGAAAGCTCGAAAGCAGTAAAGAACTGAAAAACGGATGGCTTGAATTTGATGGTTCATGGTATTATGTAAAAGATGGAAGAATGGTCAGAAGTGATGTCATCAAGAGTGGTGGAAAATACTATTTATTTGACTCAGCAGGCAGGATGTTTAAAAACGGAAGTTACACAATGAATAATGTGAGCTACAGAGCAAAAGAAGATGGTACATTATTTGAAAATGAATGGTATGTTGACAGTGATTCATCCGGCAGATATTATTATGGGGAAAATGCAGAAGGATGCAACGGCATTACGGAAATTGCAGGAAAAACCTATATTTTTGGAGATTATGGAAAGTGTTACACCAACACAACCATTGAGTACAATGGCAAGGTTTACCTCATCGATGCAGATGGTGCTGCAACTGCAGCAGGTAATGGATGGGTACAAAATACTTCTACCGGAGCATGGTCTTATGTAAAGGATGGAGAATTGACAGATGGAATTGCCACGATTTCCGGAGCAAAATACATCTTTGAAGACGGTGTTATGGTTACTGATGTTATATACTATGATCATGAGACGGAGAAATATTATATCGTCACAGAAAGCGGAAGAGTATATGCTAAGAAAGGCTGGTATCAGTATAAGAACAGCTGGTATTACGTCAATGAAGACCAGACTTTGTATGAAGGCGCACTGAGCGATGGCGGCGTGAAATACATGTTTAGTCCTGCTATGGTGGTAAGTGAAGAAGTAGTGACAGATGCAGCCGGAAAGGCATATAGTGTATCCGGCGGCGGTGTGCTTACAGAAGTGACAAAAGACGGATTTTACAATAGAAACGCAATCAGTGATATTGTTTACGTATCTTCCGGTAGTATCTTAAGAAAGAAATGGAAGACCATTGATAGTGGCATGTATTATTTTGATGAAACTGGTGCGATGTTAAGTAACGGTATATACATGATCAATGGCAAGAGCTATTACTTTGACTTTGATGGAAAGATGGCAGCGGATCAATGGGTAAGAAGAGGCAGCACTTTGTATTATGCAACAGGATCAGGACAGCTGGCAGCAGGAAAGTTTGTCATAGATGATTTGGAATATGAATTTAGCGATGAAGGAAGATTGGTTTCCGGAGTCGTCTACAGCAGAGGAACTTTTACCGTATACAGAGGCGGAGTAAGTATAGGACAGTTCTCAAAAGATGGCTGGAATGCAGTTGGTGGATGTTATTATTACGTAAAGAATGGCGAATTGGTGAAGGATTCTATGCTAAGCCTTTCAGATGGTATCTATGCATTTGATTCATCAGGTGTCATGGTGAAGAACAGAATTGTGAATTATTCAGATCATTACTATTGGATTGGAAGTGATGGTAAGGCAAAGACAGGATGGATCAAAGACGGAAATACTTACTATTATGCGAATGCAGATAATGCATGGCTGGCAGCCAATGAGTCAAAAACCATTGGTGGTAAGACGTATTACTTTGGAAGCTTTGGTGCTATGAGAACTACTGATATGGTAACAGATGGTAAGATTAACAGTTACAATTCGGATGGAACCTTCCAGGGTACAAAAGAGTTCGCTAACGAATGGAACTATGTCAATGGTGTAGCTTATTACTATAAGGATGGAGCACCTTACACTGGCTGGGTAGGAAGTTATTATATCAGAAATGGTATGATGCTCAGAGACTGTGTAGTGGAAGATGAAGATGGTGCAGTATACTTCCTTGACGAAACCGGAAAGTATAAGAAAAACTGTTGGATTAATAATGAAATAGAACAGCCAATCATCTATGTCAAGTCTGATGGTAAGGTAGCAAAGAATGAATGGCTGACAATTGGCGGCAGCAAGTATTACTTTAGAGAGATCTATGTGACAAGAGGAATTGCTACAATCGAAGGCGAAACTTATCTGTTCGATTCGGATGGAAAACTGATTGAAAAGGTGACAGATGTGGCATCCGGCTGGAAGAAGAAAAACGGAAATTATTATTACATGAAACAGGGTGAATATGTAAGAGCGAGTGCTTCTTATATCAATGGAAAATGGTATTTCTTTGACTGGTTTGGAGTCATGACAACCGATTCGGTTATGGACGGTTACTATTATGGAACGGATGGAACAAGACAAGATGTTACCGGATTTAAGAAGATCAAAGGCGACTGGTATTATTTCGGTGAGAAACACAAAGCAGTGAACGGATTCTGTCAGATTGGTGCAAATTGGTACTATTTTGAATCGTTCAAGATGGTAACAGGATACCAGACAATCGGCAATGCATTATTCCAGTTTGATTCTAGTGGAAGACTCATCGGTGAATGCACAAAGGCAAACGGATGGTTTGCAGGCGGCGGAAATTACTATTATTTCATTAACGGAAAGATGGTAACCGGTACAAGACTGGTAATTGATAACAAGAGTTACTATTTTGATTACAATGGCGTCATGGTGAAAGATCAAGTAGTCTACTTTGAAGGTGGTTACAGATATGCAGATGCATCAGGTGTGATTGTATCAACAGAAGGATGGTATACTACATCAAAAGGTAAGATCTATGTTGGAAACGACGGAAAAGCACTTACCGGATTATGGAAGATTTCAGGCACGTTGTATCATTTCGGATATGATGGAGTATTGATTTCATAATAGTTGGAAATGTGAAAATTGAATCAGAAAAGTGAATCATGAAAAGTGAATCATGAAAA
>CACYDA010000140.1 GCA_902773095.1 uncultured Lachnospiraceae bacterium
ACTCAGCGGAAAGTTCAATTCCGGGAATGAAAATCAGACTGTTTTTAGAATCCGGTTCATCATGAGAAGTGCGTTCGTCTTTCAATCGTGTCTGGTTTGCCTGATTGACAGCGCGGGACACTTCCTCGATGCCATCTACGGTATCGTGGTCAGTGAGTGCAAACGCATAGAGATTCTTTTCCATTGCATAAGCAACAAGCTCAGACGGTGTCATGGAGCCGTCTGAGGCTGTTGAGTGAACATGTAAATCAATGTATTCCATTAATTATCGCTCTCCTGTTCATCCATTGAGTAAATCTGACGTTTTCTTGCGAGTTCATCATTTTCAAGGTATTCATCATAAGTAGTAATCTTGTCAATCAGTTTGCCGCCTACGATTTCCATAATTCTGTTTGCAGTAGTCTGTACAAACTGATGGTCATGCGAAGCAAAGAGAACAACTCCCGGAAATTTAATCAGTCCGTTATTGAGAGCAGTGATTGATTCCATATCAAGATGGTTGGTAGGCTCATCAAGAACAAGGACATTGGCGCCGCTGATCATCATTTTCGATAAGAGGCAACGAACCTTTTCACCACCGGATAATACTTTTACTTTCTTTACACCGTCATCTCCGGCAAAAAGCATTCTTCCAAGGAAGCCTCTTACATAAGTAGCATCTTTGATTTCGGAATAACCGGTGAGCCAGTCAACAATTGTGTAGTCATTGTCAAATTCTTTTGTGCTGTCCTTTGGAAAATATGCCTGGGAAGTAGTGACACCCCATTTATAGGTTCCTTCATCAGGTTCCAATTCTCCAACCAGAATTCTAAAAAGAGTTGTTTTTGCAATTTCATTGGCACCAACAAAGGCAATCTTATCTTCTCTGCCGACGATAAATGAAATATCATCAAGAACTTTTACGCCGTCAATTGTTTTTGAAATATGTTCTACTGTCAGAACTTCATTACCAATTTCACGGTTTGGTCTGAAATCAATATAAGGATATTTTCTGCTGGATGGCTTGATTTCGTCCAGTTCGATTTTTTCAAGAGCACGTTTCCTTGAAGTTGCCTGCTTTGATTTAGAAGCATTGGCACTGAAACGTTGGATAAATTCCTGTAATTCTTTGATTTTTTCTTCTTTCTTTTTATTGGCTTCTTTCATCTGTTTGACAAGCAGCTGGCTGGATTCGTACCAGAAATCATAGTTACCGGCATAGAGCTGAATCTTGCCATAATCAATATCAGCCGTGTGAGTACATACCTTATTCAGAAAGTATCTGTCATGCGATACAACGATAACCGTATTTTCAAAGTTGATCAAAAATTCTTCAAGCCAGGCGATTGCATCAAGGTCTAAGTGGTTTGTAGGCTCATCCAAAAGCAGGATATCAGGATTCCCAAACAGAGCCTGAGCCAAAAGAACCTTCACTTTCTCACTTCCCCTAAGTTCCTTTAAATACTTGTAATGAAGTTCTGTTTCGATTCCAAGACCATTCAAAAGTGAAGCAGCGTCTGACTCCGCTTCCCAACCGTTTAAGTTTGCAAATTCTTCTTCTAATTTTCCGGCAATAATACCATCTTCCTCCGTGAATTCTTCTTTTGAATAAATCTTTTCTTTTTCTTTCATAATTTCATAGAGTCTGGCATTCCCCATAATGACAGTATCAAGTACCGGGTACTCATCATACCGGAAGTGATCCTGCTTTAAGAACGAAAGTCTTTGTCCCGGTGTAATGACAACTTCCCCATTCGTAGAGTCAATCTCACCTGATAAAATCTTTAAAAAAGTCGATTTACCGGCACCGTTCGCACCAATCAGACCATAACAGTTTCCTTCTGTAAATTTGATGTTAACATCCTCAAAAAGGGCTTTCTTGCCTAGACGTAAAGTAATATTATTAGCACTAATCATATTAAATCCTTTCAAATATATCTTTTATTCCTTTACCTATTTTACAGTAAATCGTGTATTTTGCAAGAGATTTATGAATGAAAATGTAAAAAGATTCTGTGAATTGTGTAGGTTGATATGATTGTGAAATATGGTATAATGATAGCACACTTAGGGACAACGTAAAGGAAGCTGTAATTAGAAAACAATTGTGAATGAAATGGCAGGTGGTTTAATGATTTTTATTACAGGTGACTGTCATGGGGAATTTAACAGATTTTCCATGAAAAAATTTTCAGATCAAAGGGGAATGAATAAAAATGACGTCGTCATAATATGTGGAGATTTTGGTGGGATCCGGGACAGGGAAGAATGGCAGTCGAGTGAAGAAATACACTGGTTAAAATGGCTGGATGATAAGAATTTTACTACGGTTTTTGTTGACGGAAATCATGAAAATCATGAACGGTTATGCAAATTTCCGGAGATCATGTGGAACGGAGGCAGGGTTCATCAGATAAGAGATTCCGTATTTCACCTGATGAGAGGTGAAATCTACACAATAGAAGGACATACATTTTTTGCCTTTGGTGGGGCCTCATCTCATGATATTTCAGATGGGATTATTGAAATGGACCGGGAGGGGAATTGGATCAAAACAGTGAAAGTATGGAGAAAACCGGGAAAAAATTTTCGTATTAAAGGGCTTGAGTGGTGGGAACAGGAGCTTCCTACAGATGAAGAATTAGCATACGCTGAACAATCATTAAAAGAGCATGATGATCAGGTAGATTATATCATTACACATTGTTGTCCACAGCATATTGCAGATGATTACATTGAAAGGAATGATGAGCCGGATATACTGACAAATTTTTTTGATGCCATTGATCGCAAGGTGGAATATAAAAAATGGTTTTTTGGACATTATCATGACGAAAAAGAAATCGGAGAAAAATACAGGCTGATTTACAAACAGATAGTTCGTTTATTATAAATATAGAAAAGTATTTGGATATTGAAAAAATGATAACTAATTGTCACTTCTTAAAAAAAAGAAATCCTATATTTGATTTTACAATTATTGAATATTTACACAAAGAATGGTATGATAGAGTACAAATGTATTTTTCTATAAAGGCAAGATTGATTGCTTTTGCCATTGGCAGAACATAGGCAACGTGCTCTACTGGTTTTAAGAAAGGAAGCCATAAGGCTGTGTGAAAAAATGTCGATTCTGTACTACTATATAACTTTTGCATTGTCACTGCTTTTATTGTTTGTTTATGTATGGAGAAGAAATAAACAGTTTAATGCAGTATTTACAATTATTAATACGATTATTCCGGTTGTTAATCTTGGATATCTTCT
>CACYDA010000141.1 GCA_902773095.1 uncultured Lachnospiraceae bacterium
GCTAGCGTTTGCTAACCTTTTTATTAATTATAGTAATCGTTACTGTTTTTGTCAATAGAGTTGTATGTTCTAATTTCAATACATTAAAGTCAATTCTAAGTTTGGCTATTTCATAATAACATGTAACTTTCCAGTCATAATTTTGACTATAAATTCCACTTAAAAAATTACTTTAAAATGTATCTTAACCGACATCATCCAACTATGAATTTCTTCATAATTTTTCCTCTACCAACCTATATATAATGTAACATTTTTGTAAAATAAAATCAATATTTTTTCATAAAGTATTTATAAAAGTACACTCTTTTTCTTCCGATGATAACTCTACATTATTTCAGTTGAATCCAGCACGATTGTAAATGGTCCATCATTGAGTAATTCAACCTTCATATCAGCTCCAAATCGGCCGCATTCCACTTTAGCAATCTGTTTATTGCTTTCATGAATGATATATTCATACATCTCTTCTGCCAGTTCAGGTTTCCCCGCTCTTGTAAATGATGGCCGGTTCCCCTTTCTACAATCCGCATATAGTGTAAACTGCGATACAAGAAGCAGACTTCCATCCACATCAGCCAGTGACAGATTTGTCTTTCCGTTTTCATCTTCAAAGATTCTAAGTCCGATCATTTTTTTTATCATCTTATCAGCAATTTCCATTGTATCATTATTACTGACTCCGATCAGTACCAGAAATCCTTTATCAATTTTTCCTACGATTTCTTCATCTACTTTAACACTTGCTTTTGACACCCTTTGAATAACAAATTTCATTTCTTTTCCTTTCTAACATTGCACTATCCGGTAACAATTTGATAGACATTTTTGTGCTATGGCGTGCCCGGTTCGCTCACTATCTCCTGTCATCATGACAACTTTACTGATTCCGAATGAGTATGATGATACATTTTATAGTTCTATATTAACTTCTTCTACTGTTTCTTCACTCATTTCTCTTTCTCTGTTAATTTCCTTTGCACCGGCATAGATATCACCAAAATTCTCCTGAACAGTTGTCGCTGTTTTCATAATGCAATCTTTTGCACGCAGAACCGCTGCTGTGCAATTTGTGTAAAACTTCTTTGCATCTTTACTTGATAAAATCTTAATACCGGCGGTTCCAAACAAAACTCCTGCCGTAAATACACCTGTACCATTTTTTTGTAATGTTTTTAAACATAATCAATTCCTCCCTGATTCGTATCATTAATGTTCTTAATCTCATAAGATGATTTTATCACTTTAAAAATATTTTGTAAATACACAAGTTATTTGTCACTAACCGCCATCATATTCTTTTACCATTTTTACAAACATTTCTATCTTATCTTTGTTCTTTCCTATTCCATTATCATTTTCAACTCCGGAACTTGTATCAACTCCGCTGATTTGTATTTTATTTAAGGCAAGCATCACATTATCACAGTTTAATCCACCTGCAAGAAGTGCAAATTTCTCATCTTTTTTAATTTTTTCTATAACAGACCAGTCAAATACTTTTCCGCTTCCGGGAATCTGGGCATCATAAATATACCCAACAACCTTTTCGCACTGATGAAATCGTTCATATTCCAATAAGTCATTTACATTGAATGCTTTAATCACAGGAATGTTTATTCTCTCTAAAACATAGTCGTCTACTGTTCCGTGAATCTGAATATAATCAAATCCTGCTTCCTGAATCACTTCTATTTGTTCGAGGTCCGGACTAATTGTAACAGCCACTGATTTTATGTTCGGGTTAAGCAATTGTATCAGTTCTTTTGCCTTATTTGTCTCAATATTTCTTTTACTTTTAGGAACAAATTGAACAAATCCTGCAAAATCAACTTTTGTTCTGTTTAAATATTCTACTTCTTTCTCATTTGTTATTCCACATATTTTTACTAATTTCATTTCATTCTCCACTATTTATTGTATGAAGCAATTGATATAAGAGACTATATAACTGTTTCGCCTCGTCTTCTTTAAGCTTCACACATTTTCCAACTTTCTTTGGAATTTCCACAGCCTGTTTTTTTAGCTCATTTCCATTTTCTGTAATCCTGATACACAGGTTTCTCTCGTCTGTTTTTGAACGTTTTCTTTCAATATAACCTTTACTTTCCAGCTTTTTCAGTACTGGTGTAAGTGTTCCCGAATCAAGATACAGGTATTTGCCAAGTTCTTTGACATTCATCTCATGATGTTCCCACAAAACCATAAGTGTAATATATTGTGTATATGTCAAATCATATTCATCAAGAAAGGGTTTGTACATTTTTACAATCTCTTTTGCACATGCATATAATGGAAAACACAGTTGATTTTCTAATTTTAAACAATCATACTCTTCCTGCATATCTCTTCTCCATTTCTATCGCCCGGGTATGGTAAGCATCAAAGATGTTTACCATACCCGGGCGATCACAAGTTGTTCACAATCATTAATCAATAATCGAACACGCAGCCAATGCTGCAACCGCACCATCAGCGGCTGCTGTTGTAAGTTGACGGACTGTTTTTGTCCTACAATCTCCTGCTGTATAAATTCCTTTTACATTTGTCATACAGTCTTCTTTTGCGATGATATATCCTGAGTCATCCAGTTTTACAAGATTAGAAAACATCGTATTATCAGGTTCCTGACCCACTGCTATAAACACACCTGATACGTTGATTGTTTTCTTCTCTTTTGTATTCTGATCTTTCACTTCAATTCCTTCTACGATTGTATCACCAAGTATTTTTTCAACTGTAGAATTCATGACAAACTCCACATTTTCTTTCTCTTTTAGTTGATCGACATCTTTTGGATCAGCGCGGAATTGATTTCTTCTATGAATGACATATACTTTATTACAATAGTTTGTCAGGAATAATGCATCTTCAATCGCAGTATTACCACCTCCGACTACAGCAACATCTTTATTTTTGTAGAATGCGCCATCACAAGTAGCGCAATATGAAACACCATACCCAATCAGTTCGTTTTCTTTCTCTAATCCAAGTTTTCTATTTTTTGCACCGGTAGCGAGTATCACAGCCTTACATTCATACAGATTTTCTTCTGTGCCTACGATTTTGATATCGCCTTTATCCTCAATCGAAATAACCTGCTCATATTTTACTTCTGCACCAAGACTAGTTGCCTGTTCATACAAACCAGTGGCAAATTCAAACCCGGAGATGTTTTTGATTCCCGGATAGTTTTCGATATCGGGAGTATTAATAATCTGACCTCCATAAGCCTTCGCCTCCAAAATCAATGCACTTTTTCCTGATCGTAATGCATAAATTCCTGCAGAAAGTCCTGCCGGTCCCGCACCGACAATGATAATATCATAAATCATCTGCTCCACGCCTTTCTATTTTTGTCGTTTACAGTAGTTTATTTCATCAATTCCAGTATTGCCTGCTTTGGAATAGCACCAACAGATCTTTTCACTTCTTTACCACCTTTAAATACTACAAGACAAGGAATACTTGATACCCTATATTCTATTGCCAGATCCATTTCTTCACTTGTCTCAACCTTTCCCACCTTGAAATCTCCTGCTTCATCTGCAATTTCTTCAATAATCGGTGCCAACATCTGGCATGGTCCACACCAAGATGCACTGAAGTCAACTAACACAGGGATATCAGAATTTAAAACCTCTGCCTCAAAATTTTCTTTACTTAATACGATTGCTGCCATAAATCATTTCCTCCATTTTCTATATTATTCTAAAACGAATTGTTTTCTATTTATTATTCTCCTACAATGATGTTCTATTCCTCATCATCAAAATATTATAGTAATTCTTTTATCTTATCATCTATTTTTTCAGGAGTATCTGTCGGTGCGAATCTTCCGACAACATTTCCTTCTTGATCCACAAGAAATTTCGTAAAGTTCCATTTAATTTTTGAACCAAGGGTACCTTTTTTCTGTGACTTTAAATACGTGTATAATGGCTCCTCATTTTCACCATTCACTTCAATCTTAGCAAATTGCTGAAATGAAATATCATATTTCAATGTACAAAACTGATGAATCTCATCCGAAGTGCCCGGTGCCTGATGTCCAAACTGATTACAAGGAAAATCAAGTATTTCTAACCCCTGGTCTTTATACTTTTTGTAAAGTGTTTCTAATCCTTCATACTGTGGAGTAAAACCACATCCGGTTGCTGTATTAACAATCAACAGGACTTTTCCTTTATAATCTGCCAAATCTACTGTATTTCCGTTTCTGTCCTTTACTTTATAATCATAGATTCCCATATGCAACACTCCTTTATTTTGTGTATAATTAAATTGTTTACAATTTAATTATACATTTTTTAATAAGAATGTCAATCTTTTTTTAAATGACAACAACAAAACGAATTTCACCATTACTATATGTCACACTGATTTTTCCCTTTAGTAAACCAACAATTCCTTCTGCCATTGAAAGACCAATTCCATATCCTTTTTTCTTACTGTTATGTGACGTATCTTCTCTGTAAAATCTGTCAAAAAAACGACTATAGTCAACATCTGCTCCTGATGCATAGGAATTTGATACGACTAATCTTGCGCCGGCATCACGGGATTTTGATTTCAGCTCCACCCTGATCATACCACCCTCATCGCAGTATTTGACAGCATTATCTACGAGTATCGACACCAGTTCACTGAGAAGTTTCTCCTCTCCCTTAATCACGACATTCTCTTTAATATCATATTCAAATTGCTTTTTTTGCTGTTCTATTACTGTTTTAAATGAACCGGCTATATCATCAGTGATTTTAGAAAAATCCACATCACTTAAGACCACATCTGTCTTCTCATTCATTTTTGCAAGAAATATCAAATCGTTAATCAGCCCGGACATTCTTTTCACCTGATTGACGATACTGTCGGTCCATTCATTTTTTCCATTCATGATTTCCAACACTTCCGCATTTGCTGATATTATAGCCAGTGGTGTTTTTAGTTCATGTCCTGCATTTGTGATAAATTCATTCTGTGCCTCAATATTCCTTACAGTTGACTTCACGGCACGTCTGGAAAGTAATGAAATAAGTAATACAAAAAACAGGAAACTTAAAGCACCGATTTTAAGAGCCATGCTTACAATTTCCCACAATCCCTCAAAAATTCTTGTGGAATCCAGAAAAATAATGACAGTCCCTTCATCTTTCTTATTTATTTTATATACATATAGACAACTGCCTTTTTCAATACTGCCTTTCTTTGATCTTTTATTCAATACTTTTGCAGCAATGTCAGAAGCCTCATTTTCCGAAACTGCTGCTACATTGGAAAGATTGATTTCACTGATATAATTGTCTTCATCAATCTCAATCGTAAAATATCTTAATTCGTACTCAGATTCCGGTGTGATCTTGATATTCTCATATTTTGCACCATTACCTTTTTCATAATTCGGAATTTGATCACCGTTTTCATGGATAAAATCAATTTCAGAAAAAATTCTTGAATATGTTGTAAAATAGGCGATTCCGATAATCAATCCCACAATCACCACAATCATCAGTAAAACAGCACTGCTCGAAACAAAAATAAATTTACTTCGTATTTTCTTTTCCATATTTCACCAAGCCTTTCAGGCATTTTAGAATCTTTGTTACTTTTTTGTAAGGATATAATTGCCAGCTTCATTTCCTTTGATACAAATATCGGCTGCAACTGCTTCTAACTTGCTTTTCAAAAACGAAACATACATCCAAACAACTTCTATTCCTTTATCAGGTTCGTCATCCCATACATGCAGATAAATTTCCCGGGTACTTAGTTCTTTCTCGGGATTTAACATAAAAAATTCCATCAGCTTCGATTCTCTTGCCGCAAGCCTGA
>CACYDA010000142.1 GCA_902773095.1 uncultured Lachnospiraceae bacterium
ACTTCTACTGTATTCTCAATAATAGCTGCCTTATCCTCCAATGTAGGATATGTCATAAATGCAACGTCTGAAAGGAAAATCAATCTCTCAATTCCTTCAATCTCAAATACACATACATGTGATAATGGTCTGTTGTTTCTAAGACCAACTTCTTTATCCAGTACACTCTTTAAAAACGATTTTGTATCGATCAGACCTTTCATATACATATCTGCTTTTCCGGTATGAACAAGCTCTACTGCCTTTAATGCAGCCTGATATGTGTCTTTCTCATCGATAATTTCATAGCCTTCAAGATCCATTCCAATACTGTCAGCTACTTCTTTAATCTTATCTGCATCACCGACTAATATTGCATTTGCAATGTTTTTCTCCTTTGCTTCTCTGACTGCTTCAAGAACAGGAGCATCCTGAGCGACTGCAACAGATACAGTCTTAACGCTGCAGCTGTTTACCTTTGAAATTAATTCATCAAATCCTTTTGCCATTTTAATTGCCACCTCTACCTTATATTTTGTAAGATTTGTGTGATTTTCACACAATAAGTGCCTTTCATGAGACGCACTTTCATATATTAAATTATCTTAACACTTTGGCAATCAAAAATCAACACTTCTGCACAAATTTGGACAGGAGTTGCAACTATTTTCATGTAACGATTCTTCAATTCTATACCAGTAAGCCTTGAGGATGCTTAACTATATTGACAATGATCTGCGATTCCTCTTGCGATTGCCTCTGCAATATCATCATTATATTTGCGAAACCAGAGATTGTCATGACTGCTTGACATAAAACCCACTTCTATGATCATACAATTATCCACACTTTTGACAATTAAGATTATCAGTATTACGAACATAATGATGTTGGCAGGCAGAATAAGTCTTTCCACAATTTTTCTTATCATTCTTCGTCTTTTCTTTTTCCTTCGCAAGATAACAATCTCATCTTCTTTTCTTTTTTTATTACTTTTCATCCTTCATTCTCTCCACTCGCATTTCTTTGGTAATTCTACAATGATTGTAATACATCCGGATACAAAAAGTAATCATCAAATTGTAAAAGATCTGTAAATACCAAAAAAATAGATTGCTTTTTTTACAATTAATTTACAAGTTCCTACTATACATTTAAGAAAAAAACTTATAAAATAATTGTATGATATCAGGGGCAAAAGATTGGAGGATAGACAGATAGGATGATTAAAATACTAATTGTTGAAGATGATGAAAATATTGCAAAAATGATACGTGCCACAGTTACCATGGGAGGCTATGATTCCGAGATCTGTTCTGATGGTCCTTCAGGTCTTGAACAAATGAACAGTGGCAATTATGATTTGATTCTTTTAGATATTATGCTTCCGGGGATGGATGGTTTTGAAGTAATCTCAAAACGGACAAATGATACTCCTGTGATCTTTATCACAGCGAAGCAGGATGTCTTAGATAAAGTTTCAGGACTGAAGCTAGGTGCTGAGGATTATATCGTCAAACCCTTTGAAACGGTAGAGCTTCTCGCCAGAATTGAAGTTGTTCTTCGAAGATACAATAAAAAAGATCATATCTTACAGTATAAAGATATCACCATTAATACAGATGAACATACCTGCCGCCAAAATCATCAGGATATCAATCTTACTCCAAAAGAATTTGACCTAATCGTATTTTTTATTCAGCATCAGGATGTTGCCATTTCAAGGAGCCGGCTTTTATCTGCCATATGGGGATATTATTTTGAAGGCGAATCAAGAACTGTTGATATTCATATACAGCAGCTGAGAAAAAAACTTAGTTTAAAAAACTACCTGATCACGATTCCAAAGCTTGGATATCGTCTTAATAAAATCAACTGACTATGATAAGGACTACTATAGAAAGGTTTTGGTACAATACGTTGAAACTCTGGCAAAAAATATTCCTATGGACTCTTCTCACAGTAATGCTTGCCGTGAGTACCATTGGCATTCTTTTATTAAAAAATGATTTTAATACCAGTATTGACATGCAGACGAAAAATGCGATTTCCGAACATTCTTATATGGTATCCAATATCAGTAATAAGATTGTCGCTGCAAGACTGCAAAGCAATTCTATTCTTCTGACCACAAGCCAGATTTTGGGTGTTCTTGGCACTATTTTCGAAGATTCCAAAATCAACCCAACAACCATTGTGGCTCTTTTTAACAAAAATCACAGGGTTCTGTATAATAATGTTCCCATCAGTCTGGATGTGGCAATTCTTGATCGTGTCATGGGAAACGATCAGGAAATTTCAAAAAACGAAGGCGACACTGATTCTTCATCAGGGAATAATATATACTACACACAGATCCTAAAAATTGACAAACGGATGAGGCTGATTGTTGCTTCCCCCATTGTTTTAGAAAAGCAGAATTTTATTTTCGTCACATCTACGGATATTTCTAATATCTATACCTCATATAACAGTCAGATCCGATATACCAAATATATGTGTATTTCGCTATCTTTAGTATGTGCCATCATCCTTCTGACTCTTTCAAAGCTTCTGCTTCGTCCTCTGGCAAACCTCAACCGCACCACTGCTGCCATTGCAACCGGTGATTACAGTCAACGGATTTCCATCTATACCGATGATGAGCTGGGGGAACTTTCAAAAAATATGAATATCATGGCGAATGCGGTAGAGGAAAATGTCTGCCAATTAAAAGAAGTTGCCGACAACAGAAAAACATTTATCAATAATCTTTCGCACGAAATGAAAACGCCTCTCACATCCATCCTTGGTTTTGCAGACATTATCAGAATCAAGAGAAATCTGTCTGAAGAAGAGTTATATGATTACAGCAATATTATTTTTGATGAAGCTACACGTTTAAAAAACCTATCCGGTAAACTGATGGAATTAATTACCATAGGAGAAACAAATCTTGATTTCACTGACATCGATACAGCAGATCTTTTTTCCCAAATTGAGCTTGTGATGAAGCCAATTATGGAATCCGCCAGTATTCCGTTTACGGTTTCATGTGATGTTTGTAGGATCCATATTGATCTTGAACTGTTCAAATCGATGATTTTTAACCTTCTTGACAATGCCATTAAGGCTTCCGAAAAAGATTCTCCCATCTGTCTTACCGGCAGAAAAAAACAGGATCATTTTGAATTTTTAATTATGGATAAAGGAATTGGAATGTCTGAAGATGATATTTCCAAAGTAACAGAACCGTTTTATATGGTTGATAAAGCAAGAAGCCGAAAAGCCGGCGGTGCCGGACTTGGTCTTGCACTGTGTGTCAGCATAGCAGAAATACATGGCGCATCCTTCCATATAGCAAGCAAACTGAACGAAGGCACAACAGTAACCATTTCCATTCCCATTTCAGAAAAAGGAGTAGAAAAAAATGAAACCCAGGACAAATGATCATTTTAAACCGAATCTTCAGCTCATCATTACTTTTTTCATGGCAGCTGCTATTATTCTGACCGGTTCCCTGATTCTGGAAATCATCGGAAATCGTCTGGTTGCTTCCGATACGACGGTCAAAACCTATTCCATCAATGATAATGATTACTATATGTTTTATACACAATCAGACAGTGATATTACCCTCTTTCCATGGAACTATTACAATCCCGATGGGGTTATTTTTGATGACTATTTTAATGAGTTGACGCAAGATTATGAATACGATTACAATATCGACGATTATGTAGATTTTTTTGATCTGTACGATAATATCCGTTACTATTTCTATCAGTCCATACCAAGTGTGAAACAATATGTGACAGAAAAAGACTCTTCCCTATATGAATTAATGGATTTTGATAATATTTTTCAAAAAATCGTTATGACAAAAGATACCTCAGGAATCTATTACTTTTATAATGAGGATATTGATATTAACAATCAGACATATCATATTGCTTTTGCCCTTAACTGCAAATTTGAAATACTATCCTTCAAATGCAGCAACAAACTCGACCCTAATGCCTATACAGAGGACATTATCAACTCCGGAAAAAAGTCAATCACGAGCTTTATTAATGAAAATCAGCAGATTAATTTAAATCTCTTAATTACGGATCTTAAAAATCGTGCAGGCATTCTTACCAGTTATCAGCTGGAACATAATCCGGAAACTGACGAATACACCGTCGATGTCCTTGATCAAATTTATGATGTGTATGATGAATCTGAACAAGATTTTGCAGTTTCAACCCCCACTTCTTACTCCTACCAGATTGTAGAAACTGAAAACGATATTATGATCATCATTCTTGATGCCAATATTGTCATTCATTTTGACCCTGTCATGCAGGTGTTCACGGGCTTTAATCTAATTTATAATTAATTGCTATCCGCCCCTATTTTGTGTTAGGAGCATATGCAAAAGAAATGTAGAAATTTTTGCAAAAATTTTTACATTTCTTTTGCATATTTGTGTTTACTTTATTTTTGTATTGAAGTATACTACAGTTTGTGACTTTTTAAATCTCCTTACGGAGTTGCAAAGTGGAGGCGACAAAATGGCTAACAAAAAATCATCAAAAGCAGAACGCATCAGAAGAAGGAAAAGAAAACAACGACTGAAGATCGTTTTATTTACAATAGAATTACTTTTTTTCATAATGGCAATTTTTTTACTGTCTGTCTTTCTTCTGCCAAACTCAAAAGCAGTTTTTGTAAAAATGTTTACAAAATGTCCGGCAGGGCAGAGCCTGCTGAAAGCACTTTATAAAGATGACTACGACAAAAATGTACTCGACAATTCTACAAGCAAAGACAATATCCATACCGTTGATTTAGGAAAGGGATATACGAATATCGCTCTGTTTGGCATTGATCCGAGACTTGGAGAATTCGAAGATTCCACACATACAGATACGATTATGATTGTCAGTATCAATAACAAAACACACGATGTGAAACTTGTTTCCGTGTATCGTGATACTTTACTTAGAATGGCAAAATCAAATGGTGATATCGATTATGAAAAAGCCAACACTGCTTATTTTATGAATGGTGCTGAAGGTGCTCTCAATATGTTAAACAGTAACTTCGACCTCGATATTACAGAATATGCACTGGTGAATTTTGAAGGTCTTGCCAATATTATTGATGCACTTGGCGGAATTGACATCAATCTGACACTGGATGAGCAGTTTTATGTAAACGGCTATCTTACGGAGACAAGAAAAATCACAGGAATGGATGCTCCGGATGTTCTTACCTATGGTGAAAACACCCATCTTTCAGGACTTCAGGCAACAGCTTATTGTCGTATACGATATGTGACATTTACGGACGCAGAAGGAAATGAGTATCATAACGATTATGGCAGAACTGCGAGACAGCGTTATGTTCTCAACACACTTCTCCAAAAGGCAAAAAGCGCCGGCATTAATGAACTGTTGAATGTGGCAGATACCTTAATCAAGAAAAATAATGTAGGAGGACATAAGATCATCTCTACCAATATCAGTTGGGACAAGATTGTCACCCTGCTCACTGTGGCTGTTGACTGTAATCTGACAGAAGCCTTTGGATTTCCGTATGATGTATATACGCCGGAACAGGGAAGAAAGTATTATGGATATGTCATACCAATGGGACTCGAGCAGAATGTCACAAGACTTCACAAGCAGCTATTCCCCGGTAAATCCTATGTTCCTTCTGACCTTGTGACAAGGATTAATGATTATATCATTGATGAAACCGGAATCGAACCCCCTGAGGAATATTAGAAATTACGTATCGAATTGGACAAAGTGCCTTTTGCTCCTTAGAAAAAAAGTGTTTTTGCAACCTAACTACTGTTGCAAAAACACTTTTTTTATTTCACTGATTCATTTAATCTTCAAGTAATGTAATTTTAGCGAATCCATTTCCTGTATTACCGGTCATCTGACCTGTTCCACGGTAGAACGGCATTCGTGCATTTCCCGCAATCATTACCGGTTCTGTAAAGACCATTCCTGAATAATGATTTGCATGTGTTTCATGACTGATATTGTTCTCTGTAGAGCTTTCTTTAATTGCCTTACAACCGCTGTATCCGGATACAAAAGAGGAACCGCCTCCGCCGGAAGCAAATATTCTGTTGACTAATTTTTCTGCTGTATCCAGCCATTCTGTTGGCTCTGCATAAGTCTTTCCTGCATTGGAAGAAGCCATTGTCTCGCCCGTCAATTGATTTTCATTAAAATCATAAAGGTCCGTTGTCGGATTAGTAATGGCAAATATTTTTTGCACT
>CACYDA010000143.1 GCA_902773095.1 uncultured Lachnospiraceae bacterium
CAGCTTGCAGAGATGAAGATATATGATGAAGCAATTGCTCATGTAGCCAATCAGAGAATTGAGATTGACTTGGATGATGGTGTAAAGGTAAATTATGCGAAGTTCCAAGGTGTGGAAGTAGCGCAGGAAGGTAAGAAGGCATTAAAAGTAGATTTGTTGGCAAAGATATAGAGTGAAAGAATGAGGTGAATTGAAAATGAAAATCAAAAAATTAACATTAAATAATCTTATGGCTTTTGAAAATGCTGAAATAAATTGGTCTGATAATATCAATATTATCTGCGGTGAAAATAGTACCGGAAAAACAACACTTTTAAAAGTGATGTATTCTTTGATAAAGCCACTTAGTAGTGGAGGTAAAGATAATCTTACAAAGGAGATGGAAGAACAGGTTTTTGTCAAAAAAATCCAAGGTGTGTTTCGACCGGATGAAATGAAAATTGGCAGACTTGTAAGCCGAAAACAGGGAAGTAACCGAACGGATTTTTCTATTGATTTAGAAAAGAAACAAAAAATCTCAGTTGGATTTGGAAATAGGCAGGAAAATCATGCAGATGTTTCTATAATACAGGAAGAAAAAACAAAAAAATATGATGTTATATACATTCCTACAAAAGAAATGATTTCTACGGTAGAGCATTTTGTATCTTTATATGATGAATATCATATAGATTTTGAAGAAATGTATTATGATCTTGCAAAGCTTTTAGACAGACCACTTTCAAAAGGTCCTAATACTACGGAGCAGAATCAGGTATTAAGCAATCTCGAAGATATTATGAAAGGACAAATTGTCCAGAAAAACAAGAAATTCTATTTCAAAATAAAAGGTGAAGGTGAATTTGAGATGGGATTACTTTCAGATGGTTACAGGAAACTATCTATGATTATATATATGATTCTTTCTGGAAGTTTGAATAAAAATACTATCTTATTTTGGGATGAACCGGAAACGAATATGAACCCTAAAATGATTCGCCCGATTGTACAGGTAATGGTAGCATTAGCTCAGATGGGAGTGCAGATTTTTGTTTCCACACATGATTATTTTATTCAGCAGGAATTTAATATGATAGCCTCTTATCCTGAACTAAATTCCAAAAAACTGGATATTAAGTTTATTTCATTATTTAGAGATGAAAAAACGATGGATGTGCACTATGAGATGAAAAATTCAGCATCGGATTTGGAACATAATGCAATCATGCAGGAGTTTGATGCAATGTACGATAGAGAACAGGGGATTATTTATGGAGAATAACATAAAGGAAGAAAGCAGATTAAAGTTTCAGTTTGCAGAAAATGATACAGTGATAAAATTTGATGATACAAAATTTTATCGAGATTACTTTAATAAATTGCCAGAGGCAAAAGGTGTTGATTTTATTTCTGTTGCTAAAGATAAGATCGCATTTATAGAAGTAAAAAATTGTACTGGAGATGAAGGTAACAATCGGTGGAGAATTACTCCGGATAACCGAAAACGCAATACAACCCATACATCCGTAAACGTGGAGGGACGTGACAGCCTGGATATTGAAATAGCACAGAAAACAGCAATGACAGTAGCAGCTTTGGTTGGAGCCAAATCCTTTGGAAATACAAAAGAGTGTTTGAATGAATTAAAAGAATATATTCAATTTCTGTCAGGAGATAGCTTTTCGAATGATTCAAAAAAGAAATATGTAATATTGTTTCTGGAAGGTGATTTTGGTACAAAAACACGGACTAAAAAGATGATTATGCAGAAATTGCAGGACAGTATAAATAAAAAACTTCGATGGATCAATTGCAGAGTATCTGTTGTTGATTCCGATACATATGATCCGAGAGTATTTCAGATTGTAAGTTAAAAGTCGATAAATAAAGTGTCCTTCAGAAAATCACATTACTACTTATCGAACACTTTATTGGACACTATCGGACACTTTTTTGAGGCTATCGGATACAAAGTGTTCAATAAGTATCCGGTAGTGTCCGATTAGTATCCATTAGTGACTACTTACTGGATACTATTATCATACTTATTGAATAGATGTAATTTGTGCAGAGACTATCTGTACAAATGGATTAGAAGGTGAAATATGGATTTACAGAACATACAGGATCAATTAAATACAGAATTTGCCAAATCAGAGACAAGAATCATATTCTGGTTTGATGATAAGGGTGAATATGAGGATGAGGTATCGGAACTGCAACTTGGTGATGTAAAGCTGCACATTCTTGATGGTACAAACTGGCTCTATTCAAAGTATCTATTAAACGAAGAGGATAAGGATAGCAAA
>CACYDA010000144.1 GCA_902773095.1 uncultured Lachnospiraceae bacterium
CATATCAGTCGGGGTGACAGGATTCGAACCTGCGACCTCTTGATCCCAAATCAAGCGCTCTAGCCAAGCTGAGCCACACCCCGTTGAAGATGTTTCTTAACAACGCAAGAGTAATTATAATCTAAGATATATTAATTGTCAACACTTTTTTTGTTTTTTTATCAATTTTTTTTATCAATTTTTTTATCCATTTTTTTATCATACATTCTTCATGTATTTTCTATTTTATTCAGTATTTCGCTTCACCAAATTTCATACTAAATCAATGAGAAATACAGTTTTACAGAATGAAACCTTACAAATATTTGATTTCATACGATGCCTTTCCTTCATCATCTAATTTCATCACAATATAGCTAGGTCTTTTTCCTTCCTGTCTCGGATAAGTAAGACTTCCAGGATTAATCAGTGTAATCTCTTCCTGAATATCTACTAATGGCTTGTGTGTATGTCCAAACATGACAATATCCATTCCTTGCGCAATTGCTTCTGATGCTATTGTTTCATATCCAAGTGAAACATAATAGTGGTGCCCATGTGTCAGCAACACATTATAATCTCCTATTTTTATTTTCAATTCCCGGTTGAGCATACTGAAATAGTCATTATTCCCTGCAACCATATAACAAGGGCATGTCACAATAGAACGAATATAATCCTCCGAACCTTCGACATCACCAAGATGAATCAACAGATCAATATTTTTCTCAAGATCTAACACCTTTTCAAAATTGTCTTCTTTTCTGTGTGTGTCACTAACGATTAAAACCTTCAATTCGATAATCCTCCATACTACACAATCCACTTTTGTCAAAATCTAATACTTAAATTTCATTTTTTAGTTCTTCCCACATTTTTCTAAGAGCAGCACCTCTGTGACTGATTTCATTCTTAAACTCTGCTGTCATTTCTCCAGTAGTTTTCTGATACTTTGGAACATAAAGGATTGGATCATATCCAAATCCATTTTCTCCTCTTTCCTCATATCCAATTTCACCTTCTATTGTACCATATGTAGTTAAAACTTTTCCATCCGGAAAACATGCCGCAATTGCACATACAAATCTTGCACTTCTCTCTTCACCCTTTGCATCTTTTAATCGTTCAATAATGGACTGATTTTTAACACTGTAAGGAGTATCCTCTCCCATATATCTTGCAGAATATACTCCCGGCTCTTTATTTATATAATCTACTTCCAGTCCTGAATCATCTGCAAGTGTAAGGCATCCTGTAAGTTCCATGATTGCCTTTGCTTTAATAATGGCATTTTCTTCGAAGGTTTTACCATCTTCAACAATATCTGCCGTTATTCCTGCATCCTTAAGTGAAATAATAGGAATGTTACAATCCTTCATAATCATTCTAATTTCATTCATTTTTCCTTCATTTGTAGTAGCAAAAATTATTTTATTATAAATATTACTCATTTCAATTCCTTTCATTATCCAAACGGATTTTCTGATTTCTGATTTTTTATTCTGAATTTAACTGATTAAATTTCCTTAACTTTTTAATCCACAAATTTTCTTTCCAATAAATTATATTATCGTATATTTTTCACATTCTGTCAATCAAACAATCCACCATATCATTGGCTTCACTATTGATTATCAGTGTAGGCTTTTAAACAAACATTACAGTAATGTTCACTTTCCGTATTATCCCAATTTACGCCTTTAAGACTTACATATCCTTCACCATCATCAATAACTACCGTATCTGTCTGCTCATCATATGAATACTCAACTGCAACCGGCCTTGTACTGTTTGGAGTAGTCACTCTGATGATTACCGCAAATTTCTTGCCTTTCTGCAATTTCACCGGCGAATCCAGATTGATGGTATAGAATCCGCTATTTTTTACCTGTCCTGTCATAACCGGATCCGAACGCTTACTAAGAGAAGAAACGTCTATAAATTCATCACAGATATAGATGCTGTACTGTGTATCAATACCGGTTGCATAAAATCCCACTGCCTTTAATTCTTCGTCTTCTTCTGCCTTATACACATTGGCAAAAAATGCTGACTCCTGATCATACCCCAGCTTTCCAACACAACCGCACAAGTCTGTCTGATAAATATTATCATAATTGTTAGTACTCTCAACTTTTGTATAAACAACGTTATGAACCCCAATGTTAGTATCATAATATGAAATATAGAAATCACCATTGTCGCCAAAGTCATCGCCCCAACTGTTACGGCAAATAAAAGCGCCATCTCCTTCAACATCCAGATTGAAGTTATTTTTAGAATAATTATCATCCCATCCAATAATCACAATATCGTGGTTAGGTTTTTCATCGCCTATATAACAATACGAATTTGTATAAGAATTATAATACTTTGTTCCTTTATTTTTATTTAAAACAGAAGCATAAAATGAACTTTGTACACCACCATATTTAAAAACCATTTTCTTTATTGTCTCTAAGTCTTTCGCTTCTATCACCTGAACTTCCTGAACATGCTTGACTGCCTCTAATTCACTGTCTGTAATTCCATCACCATATGGATCATCACTTTCTAATACAGGTCCTTGCCATGCAAGTAAATAGGCCATTGCCATAGAGTAATCTCCACCCTCCCATTGTTCAAGGTTAAACGAATTATTCAATGACATATGGTCAACAGAAAAAATAATCTTTTCCTTCGGCATAAGTGTAGAAGATAATGCTGTTAATGATGCAAATGCCCAACATGTTCCCAAATTTCCCTGATTGCTGACAGCCGGGGCACGTCCCACATCTTCATAATTGTAATTATAGGGAATAATTCTCTTTTCTAAATCAATACTTGTGATATTGGCCTGGTTGGAATTAATATCAAAATCATATTGATAGCCAAACACGTCACATAATACACTTACAGGTAAATACACTTCATTGTCATTCACCACATAATTCATATTCATTACTGTCTCGCCATTGACTTCACACTGTTCCTCATCAGCATCTATTTCAATGGAACTGTTTCCCTTCTGGATCAGCACTCGTTCAATATCATATACACTCACCGCGCAATCAAAACTCTCTCTAATCTGGCTTACCGGAATCATAAGAGATAATGCATCACTCATGTATATTCCGTTGGAACTCGATTTAATCTGTTTTGAATCTATATTGGCAACGATATTCGATTTGTTAATTACATAAGCCTGAGTAGGATACCAGTCCTGTACATTGACAACATACTTTGTATTTTTCACAACATACTCTTTATGAACGACATTTCTATAAACAATTACTATTCCAAATGCAAGTAGAATTAATGATATGTATAGTAATAAATTTTTCTTCAACTATCTCACTCCTATATTATTGAACATTATCAGATCTGCTCTTATTTCTCTTTGGAGGTTTTGGTCCAATGAACTGATACAGATAGGTCTTCATCATACCATTGTATATTTTTCTGTTTTTAGAGGCATTCACTCCCATTGCGTCTTGTGACTTCTCATATGAAGTAATCACATACGCTGACCATGCATCTAATCTTTGATAAAGATTTCCCAAATCTCCATATATTTCAGGCAATTTTTCCTTTTCCTCTAATCTTTCACCATATGGTGGATTCGTAATGATAAATCCATATTTCTTTGAATGGCTGACTGCAACGACAGGTTTCTGCTGGAAATGAATCAGCTTGTCAACACCTGCATTGGCAGCATTCTCTCTCGCTGCTTTCACGATTTGCCCATCTATATCGCTTCCCTGAATATCTGTTTTCACTTCAAGATTCATCAAATCTGTAGCTTCATTAATGGCCTCATACCAATTCTTTTTTGCGATAAAATTTGTCCACTTTTCTGCTGTGAATTCTCTATTCATGCCTGGCGCAATGTTGGCTGCCATCATAGCTGCCTCGATTGGGAATGTACCACTTCCACAAAACGGATCTAATAATATCCGATCTGCATGCCATGGTGTCAGCATGATAATCGCAGCTGCAAGTGTTTCTGTGATAGGAGCTTTGGATGTCAGTTTTCGATAACCTCTCTTGTGAAGTGATTCGCCCGAAGTATCTAACGCAATTGTCACCTCATCCTTATTTAAAAATACACGAATGGGATAATCCGAACCACTTTCTTCAAACCACTCTAAAGAATTGCTCTTTTTCATCTTTTCGACAATAGCTTTTTTCACAAGTCTCTGAATATCCGATGTACTAAATAATTTACTCTTTATGGAACTCGCTTTCGTCACCCAGAACTTACCGTCCGCAGGTATGTAATCCTGCCAGTTAAGTGCTTTTGTATTTTCAAACAGTTCATCAAATGTATAAGCCTTAAACCTGCCCACCTGAATCATCACTCGTTCGGCAGTTCTCAAAAAAACATTTGCCCTGCAAATCGCCTGTACATCTCCTTTAAATGTCACTCTGCCATCTTCAACTAATGTAATTTCATATCCTAAATCCATAATTTCTTTTTTTAAAACCGCTTCCATCCCAAAATGACATGGTGCAACCAGATCAAACATTTCCATGCAAACCTCCAACGCATATAATTCGTTTTTATCTATATCTATTTTTTGTTAACTGAATTTTCATACTACTATATTATATTTTACGTATTTTTCTGTCAATGCGTTAACTGTTAAAAAAAGGTTAAATTTAATATTACATATAGAGGTTTCTAAACCCATAGATTCCGCCTGAAAGACTTTTCACTACTATGCTGTTATCTTTTGAGATACCTATTCCTTTTTTTTCATATTCATTTTGTCGCTTGCGAATATAATCTATAAGTCTTCTTGAAGCATATATGCTGCTTCCTCCCCGTTCACAGCATAATACTATTGTTTTTCCTGACATTGCTTTTTCTATTAAATCTTCATAATCTTGTAAGCGCATAAAATCTACATATTCTATATTAACAGAACCCTTAATGTGAAATTCATCATATTCGCTTTTATCTCTCAAATCAATCATCAGATATTGATTCTCCATCCCATTTTGAATCACATTTTTTAATTCTAGTGCTGATATAAATCCACTTATATATTTCATAACAAATGCTCCATTTGTTTTCTTTTATTCTATGCAATATTTCCAAAATGGTGAGATTTTTATCAGTTATTGAATTGATTTACACTTTAAAAGGCTGCCCTATTAAACAATCTCACTACAATTTTAATGCAAATGCCTAATGATGTGTTTTCATGTTTAATATAGCAGCCTATACTATTACTTCTTGAATTTAATAATATTAAATCAATTGATTTCGATTAAACTGTAGAATGATTATCTGCAATTTCTAGAAAATCCTTCCTGAATTTCTGACTCCTGCTCAGCCTCAGTACTTGTGTGCGTGCCTTCTTTGTTATCTTTTGAAGTTTTATTGCTATATGAGTTACTGTACGAATTACTATAAGAATTACTGTAAGAGCTCTTACTTGAGTTTTTGCCTGCATTTTTTAAATTATTATTTTTCATAATCTACCTCCAAATGTTTAAAAATTATTTACAAGATTATTATTTACTATTTTAGTTTTTCTATACCTTTCATTTGAATTTATTTAAGAAGATCCAGTCAAAACTCTAATGATCATTAATTAAATAGTTAAAATAATATACTTTATTTTCTATGTTATTAGTTGTAAATATTATACATTTTTTCAGTTTTTTTTAAAAACCTAAAAAAGTACTTGCAATTTTCGACATAATATATTATATTATGTGTGTGGAAAGGAATAACCCTTCAAATGTTCCTTTCCCTTATAACCCCTTATTAATTATTTATACTCCCCTC
>CACYDA010000145.1 GCA_902773095.1 uncultured Lachnospiraceae bacterium
ACCCCTGGCTCGGCTGCCACACGAGCCACAGTATCAATGGCTTTTTCAAGTTCAAGCGGATTGACCGTCTCCACTATGGTAAGCCCGATTCCACGAAGCACCTGCTCAATATTAATCTTATTGGCAATGTCTTCTGGTTTCACAGGACGGTTTCCGTTGGCAAACTCCATCATGCGCACGCCTGTCCCCGGATGCGGCTGATGTCCTGTCATGGCAGTGGTTGAATTATCAAGCACAATCAATGTCATATTTGCCTGATTGTACACTGCATTTACCACGCCCGTAATTGCCGCTGCAAAAAAGGTAGAGTCACCTACAAATGCAAAGCAATTCGTATCCGGCTCTAAATGTCCAATTCCCTGCGTAATGTTCACACCGGCACCCATGCAAAGACAGGTATCCACCATATCCAGTGGCATGGCATTTCCAAGAGTGTAACATCCAATATCCCCACAAAACAAACTCTTCTTTCCCTTCATCGCCTGCTTCACCGCATAGAAAGACGCTCTGTGAGGACATCCTGCACAAAGTACCGGCGGACGAACCGGAAGCTGTGGCATATCACTTGTATCGACACCTGTCTTTGGAAGCTCTATTCCTAAAAACTTTGCAATGCTTTCTTTTACGCTATCACAGGTATTTTCCCCTGCGTTAACCACATCGCCAGTCAATTTACCACGAATTTTTACCGGTAAATGGTACTTTCCACACACAAAGGTAAGTGCCTTTTCTATCACCGGGTCCAATTCCTCCACACAAAGTACTTCTTCTTTTCCTTCCAAAAATGCAAGGGCTAACTGCTCCGGGAAAGGAAATGGTGTTGCCACTTTCAACACGCTTGGCCTTTGTGGTAAAGTTTCCAAGGATTCTAACACATAGGACAGGCTAATTCCGTGAGAAGCAATTCCTTTCTTGCTATTTTCACCTACCTGTGCCGAAATGATCTGGTTTTTTTCATACGAAGAAAACACCTGCTTCAGTTGCGTATTTCGCTCCTCCATGCGAAGATGGGCAAGATATGTCGTACGTGGAAAAATAACCCACCTGGAAGTATCCTTTACAAAACCCTCCGGTTGATTGACTTGATTGTCAGCCTCCTCCTTCACTTCAATAGATGCATATGCGTGACACACTCTTGTGGTTGGTCTGAAAAATACCGGTGTACCATATTCTTCTGAATATTCAAATGCATCCTGTATCATTTCATAAGCTTCCTGCACAGAAGAAGGATCAAAACATGGCAACTTAGCAAATTCTGCAAATGTTCTTGTATCCTGCTCTGTCTGGGACGAAATAGGGCCAGGATCATCAGCAACCATCACAACCATTCCACCTTTTACACCAAGGTACGCAAGGCTCATCAGTGGATCGGATGCCACATTTAATCCTACCTGCTTCATGGTCACCATAGTTCTGGCTCCTGTGTAAGCCGCTCCTGCTGCAAGTTCCATGGCTGCCTTCTCATTTACTGACCACTCTACGTATATATCTCCTTTGTTGTTTTTTGCCACTGTTTCAAGCACCTCTGTCGAAGGTGTGCCCGGATACCCTGAAACGACATTAACCCCCGCCGCCAATGCTCCCATGGCTATGGCTTCGTTGCCCATCATAAATTTTGTTTTCATAATCTATACCTCTTAGTATTTCTTTTTTATAACCGTTTCGCAGAAATTTCTACGAATTCACTATTTTTTTCTCCGAAACAAGGAAAAGTGTCTTTCGTTCTCGATTTCTTCCATTTTTTCATTGTAATAATTCTCAATCTGTTCAAAATCCTTATCCTGTCCAAATGAAAATTTTGCTTTTTGATACGTCTGTTCAAATTTACTTGCCCATGCTCTGATGACAATATCCGCCGTTTGTGATACCTTCTTCTTACCTGCCAGAAACCTTGCATCCATATAGCCTGCAGCCAGAATCATGAATTCGATAATGTCTTCCTTTGTGTTCGGCACAACAAAGTTCTGAATCAGACTCGCAATCTTCTCGTCCGTTGGATTCTCATGTCTCCCTGACAGTTTTGTAGCAATTGCATCTGTAAAGGTATTTCTATTTTGGTTCAACCGATTAATCTCTTTCGTTAGATTACTGATGGATTGTGCTGTCTTTGCATTTCTGATTTCATAACCGCACATTGGACAAACTGCAGCGATTCCACTAAACGGATATCCACACATTGGACAATTTTTAGGCGACTCTTCCTTTTCTACAGCTTGTTCATTTTCTTCCGAATCTTGCCGCTCTTTACGATCTCGCTCTATATTATTCATCGTCTCCTGGGCGGCAGCACTTACCGCTTGGGCAGCATCCGAGATTCCCTGTGATACTTTGCCAATTGCTTTTCCTACATCATCCAATAAAGCCATAATTTTTCACTTCTCCTTCCAGACTGATTGATCTGTTCATCATATAGTATTTTTCCTATATTATTCAGACAATTATTGATAATCATCTGTAAAAATAAAATTTTATAAAATAATTTCAGTATCAAAAAAATATCACGGAAGTACAATTCCCGGCTCAGAAAGAGTCAGATCATAATCGTCAATCGTTTTACCTTTTTCAATCTCCGTGTACTTCAAAGCTACTATTTTATCGCCATCAACTCTAAAATAGATGCAATACTGTGGTTTCGTATAAAGCATCTGATAACATTCTGTTTTATCTTCACTGATCCTGATCCAGGCAGGACCAATTCCCGAATAGCTCAGCATCCCCTTACTTGTGATATACTCATCAAGCCTCTCGGAATTGTTGTCCTGCGTAAGTACCTCCTCATCAATCGACTCCTTTAGCAACTCAGAATCCGCACGGGTGAGAGAATAGAGGATGTTACCAATCGCATCATCGGCACCATAGCGTTTTGGATGATCAATTCCGGCAATATAAGGTCCACCACCGGCACCCATAGAATCCGCTTCACATTCAAAGAAATAGATACTGTAAACACCCTGTTTTTCAAAATCAGGTCGATTTGACTTCCATACCGTATAACGCAACTTATAATACTTGTCAGCAGTTGTTTTCAAAACAAAGATTGGCTCAGCCATCGTGGTGACATAATCACCTTCATAATGTTTGTCCGTGGACGTATTTTGATAAACGATCTGTTCAAACGAACCCTCATAAATGTCAAACATATATTGTATTCCTTCATCAAAATCATTACATACTTCATGTTCTCCTCCCCTCCATAAGTATTTTCGGCGTTTGCGAAACTCAATTACATTCAATTTTCTAACATCATGGGCATAAGCAATACGATGCTTGTGCCCATAAAAATAAACCAACAGTTATTATACCACAGATGAAACAAAACTGAAAGAGTGCAAAACGATCATCAGTAAAAACACCGGCCTTTTTTCCACTCTTAATGAAGTCATTTCCACTCCATTTGCTGTAATTCTTTCGCTCACTAACGGAGCAGCGGAGGAAAAAGTCATACATATGGCCGAGTTGTATCATCATAGCATCTATCGTTGCTTCATGAGCGGTCAATTAGGATACAATTCCATATTTTTGATTTCATAAAATAGCCGTGCGGATTTCTACCAGCACGGCTATTTATGATGCATTAAGTGTAATTTCATACCAGTCATTTTCATCTAAAAGAACCCATTCCAATGCGCTAATGTTCTGCGCCTTTCTCTATCATATTTCAACTATCTCATATTCTTTTGTCTTTGAGTCAATCACCACCATGGCTGACTCACCAATCTGAGTCCCATCGCGGTAAGCAGAAAATACATCTGTTGAAATAATGCCATCCTTTTCATAGATCTTCATTACAGGTGTATGACCAACCACCTGCATATAGATTTCCTTACGGAAAGCCTCTATGTTATTATGTTGCTGTCTAAACCAAAGTGGTGATTCGTTTTTCCAAAGGTATTGGGTTGGAGCGTTATTTACTGCTGCAATGACATCATCAATCTTTGCATCAACCAATGCTTCATCAAGATTTTTCACAAATTCTGTTGTAAGGCCTCCATGTGAAAAGAGCACATTGTCAATTCTGTGTATAATGTTAATCTGAGACGAATTCCGTAGGCAATTTTTCAGTTCTTCCAGCTTAGATATCACAAGCCATTTTGCATAGGGCGAATATCCGGACTCTTGTTTTCCCCATGGATAGCAAAGATCATGATTGCCATAACACCAGAGTGTCTCCGGATAATCCTTCGCAAAACCTATGGCTCGGTCAAATGTCCCTTTATAACATTCTAACCGGAACTCCATATTCCAATCATCCGGTAAATCCATCAGACAAACTGCCCTATCTGCCTTCCCGGCTTTTAATAGTTCTTCTGCCCTGTCAAAAATCCATGTTTTTAAATGTATGTCAGGAATTACAAGAATTTTCATTTCATCATCTCCATTTATTATTTACGATTGATGAGCTCCATCTTGAAACATAGATGTTAGCATCTGTATAAATATCTGGAGTTGTTCGGTCTGCTTTGGCATGCCATGCACCTTTTTGGCTGCTCTTACCCCATAAACTTTACCATCATCAAACGTCAATGATATGATCACTTGATGTGTAATCTTAGTCCTTTTTATCTCAACTGATTTTATATTCTTAAAAGATATATTCGCTTTCCATTTGATTTTTTTTCCGGTAAAATTTGGTAACGCTATCACAAGAGTATGATCTGTTAATCCAAAAAAACCTTGTGTATATGCATCATCTATCAACAAAACCCCATGTATGGCACATCGAAGTTCTTCCGTCTCGTTTTTTACATATTGAAGCGAATTTATCATCCATTCTTCGATATTCCCGGTTTTTTCAAGCATGACTAATACACCTCCATTTAATATCATTTTTGCTTCCATAGTATTACAATTATTTTTATTGTACCATACTCTCTCCCCAACCGCTATACTTTTTCTATCATTCCGCTGAAATCTCGTAGTATAAAAGCGTCCTTTAATAAACTCTTCCCGTGACTGCTCTACTCCAGTCATATGCCGCAAATAGTAATCATAAGACATTAGTTCCTTTAAACCATCCGAATCTTAACCAATCATGTATTCCCAATATTTCCTATAGATCTCTTTGATTTGTTCT
>CACYDA010000146.1 GCA_902773095.1 uncultured Lachnospiraceae bacterium
GGACAAACCTTGGCTGGAGCGATGACGATATCATAAAAGGATATCACGCTCATGGCGAATGTGAGCAGTATCACAGTGAAATCAAGATGTCAATCAGAATACATTAATCGCCATTTCAAAATCAGGAAGAACCAAAGATTCAGAGGATGTTTTAAATTTTCTATATGCCAAGGAACGAGGAATAGATGTTCACTTATTTGTCAGGAAGAATAAGGATGATAAGATTTCAAAAGAGTTTTATTATCTGGGAAGAATGACTGCAACAGGAAGGGCAGAAGAATTCTGTATGGCAAATACAACAAAGACGGCAGTTGAAATAGAATGGATACTTGATACGCCAGTGAGAGATGATATTTATCAGTACATTGTTGAGTGAGGCATGAATTTTATTTGACGGGTATTTGATAGAACTAGAGATTTTGACAAACAGCAAGCTGAGAAACCTTTATTTTGCAGGGGATTCAGCTTGTTGTGTTATTTGATGGGTATTTGATGGTAAGGTTTAGAAACATTATTTTGCCTAGCTTCATTTTGTGAGGATGTCCTGTAATGCTTCCGGTTTAAGGATTTCTATGTAGTGTGGCTCGATACATATCATGTTTTGAGATTCCAGACGCTTCAGTTCTCTATGAAGCGATGTTCTTGAAACATTCATAAGCATAGCCCATTTTGTGATTGATTCCGGAATCTTGATTTTGTCGTGTCCGGAAGTTCTTCTTTGCATGAGAAGATAATAAGAAGCTTTCTGGGCAATCCCGCTATAGGAGAGAAGTTCGAGACGCTGTTGGAGCATATATGTGGCAGAGGCGATTTCTGTAGTGAAGTTTTCAAGAATGCGCACATCCTTCTGCATCAAATGCATTAAGTCTTCCTTTCTAAACATCATAAGTGTGATTGGTTATGAGGGCAAAGAGTATCCAATCAAAGCAGGAGAAAACTTTCATTTTGCAAAAGGCGGAATGCACTCAGTCAAAGCGAATGGAAAGTTTAAGATGGCACTGTTGTTAACATTGGAATAAGGAGGGATTACCATGAGATATGTAGTGAATGAAGGATGTATCGGATGCGGTCTTTGTGAGGGAATCTGCAGGGAAGTGTTCTCTATGACAGATGCAGGTGTGGCGGTTGCTATTGAGGTGGATGTCCCGGATGATGCTTTGGATACAGTGGCTGAGGCAAGGGATGGATGTCCGGTCGGAGCTATTGAAGAAGTGTAAGGAAGGCAAGCACGGGATAGATATAGATCTGGTGGTAGTCCCCGGACGAAGTGATAAAGTTTATAGGGTTATGAGGCTTTGAGCCGGTTGGAAAAATCTGACCGGCTTTTCTTTATGATTGAAAATAGACTTGGCATAAAGTAGATTTAACAAAAATGACAAGCTGGTATTTGTAAAGGTCTTTATGATTGAAAAAAACAGAGATTATGCTATACTGAAAGTGATACAAATAGTCGCTATAGCCACCTGTAATTATCCAAAGGGACAGCCGGATTGTAACGGTCATTCCACATTGTTTGATGGCGTGGCATGGCTGCGGGATGAACCTGGCGTGCGGGATATGTGTATCCTTGAAGCACCAGAAACGGAAGGGATTTATCTTGCAGAGATTGATATAGATATGCTCCGTGATTACAGGGAACATGAAGTGATGGGGGAGAAATATCGGCATCCGGATAAGTATAGAATCATTACGAATGAAGGAGCAGGCAGTAGATAGAGTGAGGTGAAGGGCAGTATGCATTTCGTAGAAGCAAGATCGTTGCTGACTAAATGGAACGGCATGAATATATATAGGGGTTGTTCCCATGGATGTGTGTATTGTGATTCCAGGAGTGACTGCTACCAATTTAAGCATCCTTTTGAGGATATTGAAGTAAAGCAGAATGCTCCGGAGCTCTTGGAGAGGATTCTGCGAAGCAAGAAAAAGAAGATGATGATAGGCTCCGGATCTATGTGTGATCCATACCAGTCTTGTGAGAAGGAACTGAGACTGACAAGAAGATGTTTGGAACTGCTTGATCAATATGGTTTTGGAGCAACGGTCATTACGAAGTCTGATTTGGTGCTTCGGGATATGGATCTGTTTTACAGTATCAATGAGAAGGCGAAGGCTGTGGTGCAGATGTCATTGACGATTGCAGATGAAGCGTTGAGCAAGAAACTGGAGCCCGGTGTCTGCAATACAAAAAGACGGTATGAGGTGCTCAAGGAGTTTCAAAAGAACTCAGTTCCAACTGTAGTCTGGATGAGTCCGATTTTACCATTTATTACTGATACAAGAGAGAATGTGGAGACAATCCTTGAATACTGCTTTGATGCGGGAGTGAAGGGGATTGTCTGCTTTGATATTGGAATGACACTAAGATCAGGAGACAGGGAGTATTATTACCGGGCTCTGAACAGGCATTTTCCGGGATTATCTGAAAAGTACATCAAAAAGTATGGAGGCAGCTATGAAGTGGTAAGCGACAGGAACGATGAGCTGATGGAATTGTTTCATACAGAGTGTGAAAAGCACGGCGTGCTGCATACACCGACGGATTGCTTCAGGTACATAAGCGAGATTCCGGATCAGTATGAGCAGATGAGTATTTTTGATATAGAGTATTAAAGGTCAGTAGATATTTCACTTGAGTGTATGTTATAATGGATTATACTTAGTTTCAAGATGAAATAGGAAAGATGTACTGATAGTTCTGCCGAATATACAAGATAAAATAAATAAGTCAAAAAAGAGGAGGAATAAGATATGGCACAGGTAAATATAATGACACATCCATTAATAAAACACAAAATTGGAATTATACGAAGAAAAGAGACGGGAAACAGAGATTTCAGAGAACTTGTTTCAGAGATAGCATCTCTTATGTGTTATGAAGCAACAAAAGATTTACCGTTAGAAAAGGTTGAAATAGAGACGCCCATCTGCAAAGCAGTGGTGGAGGAGATTCGTGGTAAAAAGCTGGCAATCGTGCCAATCTTAAGAGCAGGATTGGGAATGGTGGATGGAATGCTGGATATGATACCGGCAGCAAAAGTCGGTCATGTCGGAATGCAGCGGGATGAAGAAACACATGAGCCGGTAGAATATTATTTTAAGATTCCGGATGATATATCACAGAGAGAAGTATTTGTTGTAGATCCGATGCTGGCAACGGGAGGTTCAGCAGTGGATGCGATTTCGATGCTCAAAAAGCGAGGGGCAAAAAAAATTATTTTTATGTGTATCATAGCGGCACCGGAAGGAGTAGAAAGATTAAAGAGCGAACATCCGGATGTGAATATTTATATCGGTGCACTTGATGAAAAATTAAATGAGAACAAGTATATTGTACCCGGACTTGGAGATGCCGGTGACAGGATTTTCGGAACAAAATAGTAGGAAGAAAAAATAGAGATATATAAGAAAAACAAACAATAGAAATAGAATAATTGAATAAAACATAAATGAAAGAGGGACAGAAGTGAAAAGTACATTGATTAAAGATACGACAAAAGAAGAGCGTATTGCGCTGATCAGAGAGTGGATTCCGGTTGAGGATGGATTAGAAGACTGTGAGATCGACCTTTTTGAAATGTATCGGGATTACATAGATGGGAAGAAAGAAATTGCACAGATTAATGAAGAGTTTCGGGCAGATTATGTAGAAGAGGATGAATTGAAATAGAAATAGGAAAGGCGGGCATTGCTATGGAAGAAAAATGGGGATTGGTGTTTGGAGGAGGAGGAGCCAAAGGTGCGTATGAGATTGGTGTCTGGCAGGCAATGAAAGAGCGTGGAATCTGTGACAGAGTGGGAGGAATTTCAGGAGCTTCCATTGGTGCTCTCAATGCGGTACTGTTTGCAAGTGGAAATTTAGACCAGGCAATCGATGCATGGAAACATGTGAAACTGCTTACTGTTTTTGATACAGAATGGTCGATGATTGACGGGATTGAAGGATTTGCACTCAGAGATGGAATGATGAATTTGATCAGAGATTATGTCAATTATGATAAGGTGTACAATTATCCGTATTCCATCTTCTGTAGCCTTGCAAGAATATTAGGTAACAATGAATACGAGTGTGAGTATGCCAAAGTCAACAAAGTTTCAAAGGAACGATTAGAACAGGTACTGGCGGCTTCTTCTGCAATGCCGGTTGTATATGAAACGGTGTTGATTGATGGGATTCCTTATCGTGATGGAGGGCTATGTGATAATGTGCCAATCAAACCGTTATACGATGAAGGATACAGAAAAATGATTCTTGTTGGACTGAAGCAGAATCAAAAAAAATATGAGGAAAAGTATCCGGATGTTGAGTTTTGGTCCGTTTATCCAAGTTATTCGCTGGGTGAACTCGATGGAACGTTGAATTTCAGACCATCGTTTATTTCCTTTTGCATGAAATTGGGATATCGTGATGGACTCAGGATGTTTGAGGCATATCAAAGTGGAAATGTATCAAAAGAGGTATTGGATTTACAGGCCCAAATTGATTATGACAGGATTATGGCTGAAATCAGATATGAGAAGCTTGAAAAAACAGTGAACAGTGATTTTAACAAACTAAATAAAATTTTGGACAAATATGGAGTGGATTTCTAAAAGAATCAGTAGCAAAAATGGGAGGGAAAAATGAAGTTTATACATTTAGCGGATTTGCATTTGGGGAAAACAATCCATGGTGTTTCACTCATTGACAATAGAGATCAGCTTGTATGGGTTGAAAGATTTTTAACAGTGGTAAAAGAGATTCGTCCTGATGCGATTCTGATTGCGGGAGATGTCTATGACAGAAGTGCACCGGGAGGTGAGGCAGTGGAGCTGTTTGACCATATGCTTACGGAGCTTGAAAATGACAAGATTCCTGTACTGTTGATTGCAGGAAATCATGATTCCGGACAGAGACTTTCTTTTGCAGGAGATATTCTGGCAAAGCAAAATATTTACATAGCGGGCAAAGTGGAAAAAGAACTGGTACATGTAGAACTATCTGATGAATTTGGAAAAGTAACATTTTATCTCATGCCATATCTATTTCCTGCCCTTGCGGCAGAAAAATTATCCGATGAAAGTATCAAAGATTATGATACTGCCATAAGAAGAATGATTGCAGAGCAAGATATTGATTTTTCACAGAGAAATGTGATGATTGCTCATCAGAATGTTGTTTGTAATGGCAAAACAGTTGAATTTGGGGGTTCAGAGTCAATGGTAGGAGGAGTCGGACAAGTAGATTATTCGGCGTTTGATGGTTTTGATTATGTGGCACTGGGACATATTCATTCATCGTATCATGTGGGAAGAAAAAGTGTACGATATGCGGGCTCACCGCTGTGTTACCATTTTGATGAAATCAGGCAGCCGCAAAAAGGTCCTGTTCTTGTCACAATGAATGAAAAAGGAGCACCGGTATCGATCAAAACCATTGTGATCGATCCACTTCATCGGATGAGGGAAATCAAAGGGAGTTATGATAAGGTGAAAAAAGAATTAGAGGATCACCGGTATGCAGAGGAATACCTGCGTGTAGTGATCACGGACAGGAGAATTTCACCGGAGATTTCAGAATTGATCAGATCATTATGTAAGGGCAGAAATAGCATTGTAATGGAACTTGTGTCGGAGCATCGTGAACATGGGATCACTGAATTGGCAGATGGGAAAAGCACTGATGGAAACAGAACGGTAGAAGAATATTTTGAAGAATTATATATTCAGCGCAATCATGAGACAGAACCGGAGGAGAAGGACAGAAGTCTGTTTCGGTTTATTGGTGAACAGGTCAGACATGCAGATGAAGTGAAAAAGAAAAGCGAACCCGATGAGAAAGAAGTGGACAAATTATTGAATTATTTGTTAAGTCAGGAAGAGAAGGTTTAATAGAATATTCAATTAAAAAGAAGCATATAAGCAGGAGGAGTAATGATGAAACCAATTATATTGGAGATGACAGCATTTGGTTCATATGCCGGCAAGACAGTTGTGGATTTTAAAAAATTGCAGCATGACCTGTATCTGATCACGGGAGATACAGGGGCTGGAAAGACAACGATTTTTGATGGAATCATGTTTGCACTATTTGGAGAATCCAGTGGTGAAGAAAATGCAAAGGCAAAAATCCGTGCGAGGTCTTTTGAGATGATGCATTGCGATTATGTAGACAAATCAGAGGATACGATTGTGAAACTGACATTTGAACAGTCGGGAAGAGAACATGTTGTTGAAAGAAAATTTCATTATCAAAAGAATCAAAAAACGGGTGAATATGAAAAAGGAATCGCATCCGCTATATTTTGGGAGTATGGCAAAGATCCTGTGAAGAAGGATGTGACAAAAAGAATAGAAGAACTGCTCGGGATGAATTCTGAACAGTTTCGAAAAATTGTGATGTTAGCACAGGGAGAGTTTAAAAAATTCCTGGAGGCAGACAGCGGTAAGAAAGAAGAGATATTGGCCACATTGTTTGATAACTCGGATTATGTTTATTATCAGAGTTTATTATCTTCGGCAAAGAAGAAGTTATCGGAACAGAGAAATAGAAATGGATATGATAAGATCAATAGTGCGATGGAGTATTTTGAAAGGCCGGCAGGAATCAGCGAAGAAGAGGCTGAAGGATATACGCCGGGTCATTCTCAACTGGAGAATCAACTGTTTCATCTTGTAAAAAAAGAGGAAGAACATGAAAAGAAGTTAAGTGCTCATATTTTGGAATTGAAGGAGAAGAAAGAAAAGGTAATACACAATAAAGCGATTGCCGATGAGCAGAATAAAAAGTTTGCTGAATTGAAAGAAAAAATGAGGCATCGAGAAGAACTTTCCCAGCGCAGGGAAGACATGGAACAGGAAAGAAAAGAAACATTGCAGGTTGAAAATGTTTTTTACAAGGTTAAGCCAAAAGAGGAAATTTATCATAATGCGAAAAGAAAATCAGACATAATCAAAGAAGAGATAGAAAGCCTGAAGGAACAGTTTGAAAAACGACAAACAGATAAAAGCGCGAAAAAAGATGACTTGGAAAAGAAAGAAAAAAATCAAACGGTGATTGACGGAATTGTTGGAGAAATAAAGATACTGGAAGATTCTTTGAACAAATATCAGGATTATGATAATGAGGTACATTCACTTGAAACAAAAGAAAATGAGAAGAAAAAAGCTAAGATCAAGTGGGAACAATACAAATCATGTTTAGAGGAAATGAATACTCGCATTCAAGAATACAAAAGTCAGGAAAACGAATTGGCAGGTTCCGGTGCAGAAGTTGAGAAACTCAAAAATGAATTTGAAAAAATACAGAAAGAAGTAAAGATATTGCTGGGTGATGAAACAAATAGAAACCAAAGTGGTTCTAAGAATATAGGAATCAGGGGAAACTTGAAAGAGATACAAAAGAAAGAGGAAAAGATACAAAAGGATCAAAGGATACTTCTTGGTCTGGTGCAAAAAACAAGTGAAGAAAAGGTAAATTATGACAGGATATATAATAGTTTTTTAAGTGGACAGGCCGGATTTCTGGCGGAACAATTAGAATTAGAGATTAAGAAAAAGGGGGAGGCATATTGCCCTGTATGCCATTCAAAGTTTCATTTGGGTGATTTGTGCGAATTTGCTGTGGCTAAAGAAGAGATTCCTTCCAAAGAAGAGGTAAATGAGGCAGAGATGAGGTTCCGTCTGGCGGAAGAAAATCGCAGTACCCTGGAAAGAAAAATCGAAAAAACAGAAGTTGAAATTGAAAAGGAGAAAGAAAATGTGTTGGCTTCTTTTAGGCAGTTAAAGCCTGAGTTACTTGATTTTGAAACTTTATGTGAGACAGGATATCTTGAAAAAGTAATTGAGGAGTACAAGGACAAAAAGAGAAGCAAAGAAGAAGAATTTAATCAGGCAATACAAAACCATAAAACATATCAGGATTTACATGAAAATCTCATACCGAAAGAAGAAAAGAAGAAAGAAGAGTGCCGGAAAAAGATTGATCAATGTAATGATGATATCCATCAGCTGGAAACGGAATGTTCCGGATTAAGGAGTAAAATTGAAGAATGGAAGAAAGATTTAAAATATGAATCTTTACAGAACGCAGAAATTGAATTGAAAAAGAAAAAAGACAATAAAGAAAAATTGCAAAAAGAAGTGGATACTGCACGAAAGGCATATGAAAAGTCTGTTGAACTATTGAATCAGATTTCAGGAGAATTAGATTCCAAGAAAAAAGAATTGCCAGTGGTACAAAATGAATTGGAAGAGGCAAAGGGAAAACTGGAACAGGTGTTGCAAGAATACCGGTTTGACAGTATAGAGGAGGCTGCTCTAATTTTTGCAAAAGTGGGCAATGTGGATACAGAAAAATGGATCGACAATAAAAAGAAGAGAATGAATGATTATGAAAATGATATAAAAAATACCAATAGCAGAATTGAAACATTGCAAAGTGAGACAATGAATTTATCAGAAATTGATACCAGAGAACTGCAAAAGGAACATGATTTTCTGACATCACAAATCAAACAGGAAGAGGCTGAACTGAAAACATACAATATTTTATATAGCAATCATAAAACAACCTATGAAATCGTAAAGGAGGCAAAGAGCGAGCTTGCACGAACGGAGTCTGCATGGCAGAGAATCAGCAGATTGGCAGATTTGGCAACAGGGGGACAGAATGCAGAAGGTGGAAAACTGAGTTTTGAGCGTTATATGATGGGATATGTATTTCGGGAGGTACTTGAAATGGCAAATCATCATCTTGATGTGATGAGTGGAGGACGTTATGAATTGCAGCATGAGATGAGTGCCAGACGCCAGTATCAGGCAGCTGGCCTGGAAATATCCATACTGGATCAGACAACAGGAAAAACGAGAGATTCTGCTTCATTATCGGGGGGAGAATCATTTCTTACATCACTTGCATTGGCACTTGGACTGTCAGATGTTGTGCAAAATCACGCAGGAGGATATCAGCTGGATGCACTTTTTATTGATGAGGGATTTGGTTCGCTGGATGGCGATGTTTTAGAAAAAGCGTTGACAGTACTTAACAGTCTGACAGAAGGACATCGTATGGTTGGAATTATATCGCATGTTGACAAACTGGAAGAAAGTATCTCACAAAAAATGATTGTAAGGCATACAGATCGAGGAAGTGTTTTGCATATTGTGAATTAAAAAATCTATTAGAGCAAAGTGTCCTCGGTATATTATAAACAAAAGCAGATCTAAGAAGTAGAATCAAAACAAATTATGTAAAGCGGAGGTAAAATAGTACATGAAAAATAAATTATTTAACATATTTCGAATAGGTGTGCTGGCAGTTGTATTAGGTTGTACCGGCTGCAGTTTATCTTCAAAAAATAAAAGTGACGAGAAGATAAATGAAATCAGTGAAATGAAAGTAACGTATATTGATGTGGGTAAAGGAGACTGTATTCTGATTGAAAAAGATGATACCAATATTTTGATTGATGCAGGGGATTATGATACATCTGAGAAAGTAACAAATTATTTACAGGAGGAAGGAATCGATAATCTGGATTATTTTATTATGACACATTATGATAAAGACCATGTTGGAGGAGCAGCCACAATTGCAAGTGCTTTTTCAATCGGGAAAATTTTTCTGCCAAACTATGAAGGAAGCAGTAAATATTATAGAGAATTGATGAATGTCATTAGTATGAACTCTCTGGATGCAGAAAACGTATCAGAAGATATTTCATTTACACTTTCCGGTGTAAATTATACCATTTCTGCATCGGATGTGACATATGTGGCCGGGGATGGCGATGAAGAAGGGAATGATAATGATGTTTCTCTGGTAATGACAGCAGATTATGGGAACGATACTTATCTGTTTGCAGGAGATATTGAAAAAGAAGGGATTAATTGTTATTTAGAAGCGGATCATGGCCAGTTTGATGTGATTAAGATGCCGCATCATGGAAGGAAAGCAGGGAATACGGATGATTTGATTGATGATGTACAGCCGGAGATTGCAATTATTACAGACAGTAGTGAGGATTCTGCTGACAATAAGGTCTTAAATCTGTTGGAAGATGCTGATGTGATAACCTACCAGACTTCTGTTTGCGGAAGCATTACCGTGACAGGCACAGGAAGTGGAACATATCATGTTGAAGTGGAAAATCCATAAGATAATCAGTAAGTAAATCAGTAA
>CACYDA010000147.1 GCA_902773095.1 uncultured Lachnospiraceae bacterium
CAGGACAGGTGATATAGAAAATATTGGAAAGACTGCCCGTCACGGTACATTTTTTGAAATGCTTGGAAACTTTTCGTTTGGTGACTATTTTAAGACAGAAGCAATTCACTGGTCATGGGAATTTTTGACAGAAGTAGTAGGACTTCCTACTGACAGGTTATATCCTTCCGTCTATGAAAATGATGATGAAGCCTTTGAAATATGGAATAAAGAAATGGGAATTCCGGCTGAGAGAATTTTCCGATTTGGAAAAGAAGATAATTTCTGGGAACATGGTGCCGGTCCTTGTGGTCCCTGCTCAGAAATTTATTATGACAGAGGCGAAAAATACGGCTGTGGTAAACCAGATTGTACAGTAGGTTGTGACTGTGACAGATATATGGAAATCTGGAATAATGTATTTACACAATTTGAGAATGACGGCAATGGCAATTATGAAGAATTACAACAGAAGAATATCGATACAGGTATGGGATTGGAACGACTTGCCAGTGTTGTGCAGGATGTAGATTCTATTTTTGATGTTGATACCATTTTTGATCTCAGAAACAAAGTGTGTGAAATTGCCGGTGTTGAATACCAGAAAGAGTATAAGACAGATGTTTCGATTCGTATCATTACAGACCATATCCGTTCCGCTACATTTATGATTTCTGACGGTATTATGCCATCCAATGAGGGAAGAGGATATGTCCTTCGAAGAATTATCAGACGTGCGGCAAGACATGGCAGATTGCTTGGAATCAAAGGTGCATTTCTTGCAAACTTGAGTGAAACAGTTATCAACGGTTCAAAAGATGGTTATCCTGAATTGGAAGAGAAAAAGGATATGATCTTTAATGTTCTTACAGAAGAAGAAAACAAATTTAATAAGACTATTGATTTAGGTCTCAATATCTTAAATACAATGCAAAAAAATATGGAAGCAGAGGGGCTTACTGAATTATCAGGTGAAAATGCATTCAAATTGTATGACACATATGGTTTTCCTAGGGATCTGACGAAAGAAATATTGGAAGAAAAAGGATATACAATTGATGAAGCCGGATTTGATGCTGCCATGAAAATTCAGAAGGATAATGCGAGAAACAGTCGTAAAAAGAGTAATTATATGGGAGCAGATGCAACTGTATATGAGCAGATTGACCCATCCATCACTTCTCAATTTGTGGGTTATGATCATCTTGAATACGATTCTGTCATTTCAGCTCTCACCACAACGGATGAGCTTACACAGGCTCTTGCAGACGGGGATGAGGGTACAATTATTGTCAATGCAACACCGTTCTATGCAACAATGGGTGGACAGGAAGCAGATACCGGTGTGATTTTTACGAATGACGCAGAGTTTGTTGTTAAAAATACCATCAGTCTCTTAGGAGGAAAAGTAGGACATATTGGTGTTGTGACAAAAGGTATGTTCAAAATCGGTGATCAGGTAAGTCTTAAAGTAGATGAAACTTCAAGAAACTCTACCGCTAAAAACCACAGTGCAACACATCTTCTCCAAAAAGCATTAAGAATGGTTCTTGGTAATCATGTAGAGCAGGCTGGTTCCCTTGTGAATAAAGATCACTTAAGATTTGACTTTAACAATCCTAAACCGGTATCTGCTGATGAACTGAAAAAAGTGGAAGAGATCGTCAATGAAAAGATTGCTGAAAGTTTAAATGTGGATACACAGATTATGACAATCGATGAAGCGCGAAAAACAGGTGCGACTGCACTCTTTGGTGAAAAATACGGTGAGACAGTCCGTGTTGTTAATATGAGTGAATTTTCAAAGGAATTCTGTGGTGGTACTCATGTTAAAAATACATCAGATATCAGATTATTCAAAATCATATCTGAAAGTGGTGTAGCTGCCGGTGTAAGAAGAATCGAAGCACTTACAGGCGATGGTGTGATCAGGTATTATGCTAACCTTGAGAATACATTAAATGAAGCTGCCAAAGCAGCAAAAACAGACAGTACAAAATTAGTTGAAAGAATTGAATCTCTTCTCAATGAGATTAAAACTTTAAACAGTGAGAATGAAAGCCTTAAGAGTAAGCTTGCCAACAATTCTTTAGGTGATGCTGCGAATCATTTTGAAGAAATCAATGGATTTAATGTACTGGCAACAAAGGTTGAAGGAGTAGACATGAATGGTCTTCGCAGTCTTGGTGACAGTCTGAAGGAAAAGAATTCATGTGTCATTATTATTCTTGCTTCTTCACAGGGACAGGATAAGGTCAACTTAATTGTCATGGCGGATGATGAAGCCGTGAAGAAAGGCGCTCATGCAGGCAATATCGTCAAAGCAATTGCACCGATGGTCGGTGGTGGCGGCGGTGGTCGCCCGAACATGGCTCAGGCAGGAGGTAAAAATCCTTCCGGAATCGAACAGGCCCTTGCAAAAGCAAAAGAAATGATTGGATAAAAAGAAATCATAAATTTATATTGACGAATGGAAAATTTATGCTATAATAGGTCTAGTGCAAAAAAATACCCAAACAGTTGTATTATGCACAATTACACAACTGGAGGGAGGTAAGGTGTGAGCTATGTCAAACGTAATCGTTAAAGAAAACGAGTCTTTAGATAGTGCTTTACGCAGATTCAAAAGAAACTGTGCTAAAGCTGGTATCCAGCAGGAAATTCGTAAGAGAGAGCATTACGAAAAGCCAAGCGTAAAGCGTAAAAAGAAATCTGAAGCAGCTAGAAAACGTAAATATAATTAGTTTCGATATTTTTTAATGATAAGAGGAAGTCTATATTTGTTATAGGCTTCTTTTTTATGTTTGCAGGGGCGCTGAAAGGAAGATGTCAGCTTGTGCTGACCAGCGCCCCGCATAAGGAAGGTTCCGACTGCGAGTATAAGGCGAACTTTCGCGATCAACTAAGTAATAATTCATCTTTTTATTTCATATAGTTAAATAATAACTAAAGCGGGGCAAGAATCAGTATGTTGATAGAAAGTATATCAGATCGACTGGAGATTCCTAAAGATGTGTCAATGGGAGCTACAATACTAAATGTAACGGGACAATATGGGCTTTTTATTGAAAACTATAAAAATATAATCGAATATACAGAAGAATTGATTAGAATTCAATCAAGAACATGTAAAATATGCATATGCGGCAAAAACCTTCATATAGAGTATTTTAACGAAATCGGAATGAAAGTATGTGGAAGAATTAAAAGCATTGAATTTATATAAGAATACTCATTTGAATAATATTCAAAATAAGAATCAAATGACATCAATTAGTATGTAAACATAAAGCAGGGAGTGAGTATCATTAATCATTTTTTTGATTACATAAAAGGGTATTTGAAAATTGATTTTACGGGACACGATAAAGTAAGATTTCTCAATCTGTGCAGAAATAACCGTTTTAATATATGGAATATCAGAATGAGCGAAAATGAGGAGCATATGATATTCTTTTCATCAATTGATTCTTTTTATCAAATGAAAAAAATCAGGAGGAAATGCAATGGCAAGCTAAAAATCAAAAAGAAAATAGGTTTGTCTTTTAAAATTAGAAAATATCAAAAACATGCTTTTTTTCTTTCGGGTATCATAATATTTTTTATTCTGATTAAAATAATATCATTATATATCTGGAATATTTCATTTGACGGAAATTATTCTTATACAGATGTGGAACTAATGAATTTTTTAAATGAAAATCATATTGAAAATGGATTAAAAAAATCTAGTATCAACTGTGATGAGCTGGAATACCTGATTCGAAAACAGTACAACGATATCACATGGGTTTCCGTTGAAATGAAAGGTACAAGACTTATTGTCCATATAAAAGAAAACTTTGATTCAAACATTGCAAAAACAGAAGACAAACCATATAATATTGTCAGTAATGTCAATGGTGTGATTGACAGTATCATTACACGCAGTGGCATTCCTCTTGTCAAGCGTGGTGATTCCGTAGAAAAAAATCAACCCCTTGTGAATGGAACAATTGAAATTCAAAATGATGCAAAAGAAGTAGTGGGATATGATTATGTTAATGCTGATGCATCAATCTATGCCTATGTAACATATGACTTTCATGAATCATTTTCTCTGAACTATCAGCAAAAAATCTATACTGGCATGAAAAAGTCAGCGATTGAACTCAAACTATTTGAAAAATCTTTGTTTTTTTCAGCTTTTGAAAAGAAACCAAAAACCTTCGATACGGTAAAAGATTACAAGCCACTTTCTTTAACAAAGAATTTTTATTTGCCTGTTTCTATTTGTCATATCCGATACAATGGATACAAAATTGAAGATCAAATTTATGATCAGGATCAGGCATATGAGCTTGCAAACGAAAAAATCAATGAATATATTCACGATTTAGAAGAAAAAGGTATTCAAATTATTGAAAATAATGTTACAATAGACGTTAATGAATCTGAATGTATCATGACAGGAAATTTTGTTGTCTTACAGCAAATAGGGCAAATAGAATATATTGATAAAAATGAATAAATTTTGAAAGGATAACGGACTTATGAGCGTAATCGAAAGCATAATAGACATTCCGGTAAAATACACTAGTGAAATATTTGGTCAATTCGATTTTAATATTAAAAAAATAGAGAAAACCTTACATGTTACTATCATATCAAGAAATTCGGAACTAAAAATTATCGGTGGTGAAAATAATGTGATCAGGGCAAAGAGCGTCATCGAAACACTGGCAGACAGAGCGAAAAAAGGTGAGGAAATCAATGAACAGCTTGTCAACTATGCCTTATCACTTGCATTTGATGATAAAGCCGATTCTTTAAGTGAACTGGATGAATGTATCTGCAGAACAATCAATGGCAAACCCGTCAAACCAAAAACACATGGTCAAAAAAGGTATATTGAGCTAATCAAAAACCATATGATCACATTTGGTTTAGGTCCGGCAGGAACAGGAAAAACTTACCTTGCCATGGCAATGGCAATCACAGCATTTAAAAACAATGAAGTTTCAAGAATCATCCTCACACGTCCCGCTATAGAAGCAGGCGAAAATCTCGGTTTTCTCCCTGGTGATCTGCAAAGTAAGGTTGACCCTTATCTAAGACCTTTATATGATGCCCTTTATCAGATTATGGGAGCTGAAAGTTTCCTTCATAATAGTGAAAAAGGATTGATTGAAGTCGCACCCCTTGCTTATATGAGAGGACGCACTTTGGATAATGCATTTATCATTTTGGATGAAGCGCAAAATACTACACCGGCGCAAATGAAGATGTTTCTGACGAGAATTGGTTTCGGTTCAAAAGTGATCGTAACCGGTGATCTGACACAGAAGGATTTAAAAGACAATGTGGTAAGCGGACTGGAAACCGCCATAAAGGTTTTGTCGAAAGTGGATGATATCGCATTTATCAATTTAACAAACGAAGATGTGGTCAGACACCCTCTTGTCCAGAAGATTGTAATGGCATATGAAGAATATGAAAACAGAGTGAATACAAGAAAAAATTTCAAAGATACTGAAAGAAAGTTTAACAGTACAAGGAGAAGAATATAATGAGCATTTTTATAGAAAATGAAACATCCGTTGAATTTGATTTTGATTTTCAGGAAATTATCAAAAAAGTAATCAACTACACGGAAGAATTTGTTTCCTGCCCCTATGAGGCAGAGGTGAATGTGATTCTTACTGATAATGAAAATATTCACGCAGTCAACAAGGAATACAGAAACATTGACAGACCTACGGATGTCCTTTCCTTTCCGATGATAGAATACGGCTCTCCGGCCAATTTTGAAGGAATTGAAGAAGATGATTCTTTATTTAATCCTGAGACAGGTGAACTGTTACTGGGTGATATCATGATTTCTGTTGATAAAGTATTTGAACAGGCAGAGCAATATGGTCATTCCTGTTTGAGGGAACTGGCGTTTTTAGTCGCTCACAGTATGCTGCATTTGTTTGGTTATGATCATATGGAAGAAGACGAACGATTGATGATGGAAGAAAAGCAGAGGCAGATCATGGAGGGTCTTGGTATCGCCAGAAATAACTCTTGCTCATAGATAATAAATGGAGGACATTCTATGGAAAATGATGTTTTAATTAATTATGCAAAAAAAGCTATGGGAAATGCATATGCTCCTTATTCCGGTTTTTGTGTAGGAGCGGCATTATTAACTGTTGACGGAGAGGTATTTACAGGATGTAATGTTGAAAACTCTTCTTTTGGTGCTACAATTTGTGCAGAGAGATGTGCAGTGATGAAAGCAGTATCAGAAGGATGCACTTCTTTTTTAAAAATCGCCATTGTATCTTCCGGTGGTAGTTATACCTACCCATGTGGTGTATGCAGGCAGTTTCTGTCAGAATTTATGGAAGAAGGTACGGTTGTGCTCTGTGATGATCAGACAGGTGAAATGAAAGAATATTCACTTGACTGCCTGATCCCTTTTGCATTCAGCATGCCAAAAGATTAGAAATTTTTGTATAAAACGAATGAAATCGGACGACAATATATGTATAAATTTTTTGAAAGGTTGATTATTATGAACACAACTTTAAAGAAAACAGCATATATTGTAACGTTTTTTGCCCTTGCCTCTGTTTTTGCGTTGATTTATTATGCGGGGTATTATTATGCCACAAGAAATAATTTTGGCTTTAACAATCTGATCACAAAAGAAGATGTCACCAATGCGAATCCGGGAATGAAAGCATATGATGACACTTTGAATGTGGCAGCAAACGAAAATCCGATTATCACTACATCCACAAAATATATAGAAGAATGTTATGATCAGGACACTGGTGAACTGACAAAAACGGAATCGGACATGCCTATTGTTCTTTTGGGACTTGACAGAGAAGCGGTGATTGATTATCTCACAACTTACAAAGCGACCAATGTCGGAACGGGTGATAATGTATTAAATATACAACTGGTATCTTTTTCAGCTGAACAGGTTGTCATAAGAAAAACGATCCGGGATATTGACGAAATTTACAATTATTATGTTGTTTCTGAGGATTCCATCATCAAAATATATCATTCTGATCAGACAACCCTATTTGCTGATACCGGAATCGACATTAGCAACATTGATGAAGAATACAAAAAAGACCTTGAAAACGGATTCTATATTGAGACAATACATGAACTATACAATTATCTTGAAAGTATTACAAGTTAAAGCATTGATAAGAAAGGCATGGCTTATACATGAAAAAAACATTAATGATAATAGGAGCCGGCGCTTCAGGAATGTTTTCTGCATTTTCTGTCGCCGGCAATCAATTTGGATATAAAAACAATTTAGAAATCATGATTCTGGATGCCAATGAGGCACCCGGAAAGAAAATTTTGATGACCGGAAATGGTAGATGCAATCTGTGCAATATTGATACTGATGAATCAAAATACTATTGCAGTGATTTACAATTTGTAAAAAACACACTTGACAGATTTGGTCCGGATGATGTAATAACAGCCTTTCAACAGCTTGGTATCACTCTTAAAAATAAAAACGGCTATATTTATCCTGCTTCGATGCAGGCACTTACAGTCAGCCGGACGCTAATTAGTGCTTTAAGGATTTTGGGGGTTACATTGATCAACAACTGTAAAGTTCAATCCATTTCTGTCACTCAAGACAGTACTTTTTGCCTTGACGTATCTGAAAATGACAAAAGAAAACAGTACAAAGCAGATTATGTTATTGTTTCCTGTGGAAGCAATGCCGGATTAAAAACCAATGCTGCAAGAGAATTAATTGAAAGTTTGATTGATCTGGGGCATACATATCATCCCATGATTCCGGCACTATGTAGTCTTTATGCGGATCAATCCGATGCCTGTTATAAAGAATTTTTTAAAAAAGTTTCCGGTGTAAGAACAGAAATCAAAGCCACGCTTAACAATCATGCGCATACATTTTCATCAGTTGGAGAATTACAGATCACGGATTATGGTTTGTCTGGAATAGTGATTTTTCAGATAAGTCATATCGCAAGTCAATTCATCAACAGACAGAAAAAATCTTGTGTTCACCTAAGCATTGATTTTCTTCCCGAATCTGATCCATATGAAATGTTGGAATTTTTAAAATCACAGATAGGTTATCACAAGAAATCCCTGCTTGACTTACTTAGTGGGGTATTAAATGCAAAACTGGCGCTGGGTCTGATTAATCTTTATTCATCTATATGTGACAGCGATACGAAACCTTTTTTGAAAAACTGTACTGACGAACAATTATTAAAGATACTCACATTTATCAAGAATACTCCTTTTATCATTAAGGGAACGAACGATATTTACCATTCACAGGTCTGTTCGGGAGGCATAGATGTCTCCGATATTTCAAAAGATACACTTGAATCAAACAGGATAAAACACTTGTATTTTACCGGCGAAATTTTGGATGTTGATGGTATCTGTGGTGGTTACAATCTACAATGGGCATGGTCAACAGGCTACATAGCCGGAAGAAGTGTTGCAGGTGATCTGGCAGGTAACATCGAAAGAAAAAGTGTAACAAATACCGAAAGAGGAGACGTAAAAGAAAGGAGTGCCACAAATGATTCGAATTGCTCAGATTAAACTTCCGGTGAATCATTCTCCGGCCGATTTAAAAGCAGCCATACTAAAACAGCTGAAAGCAGGAAATAAGAATAAGAAAGCAGACAGACAAGAAACTATCATTGATCATTATAAAATTGTCAAAAAATCAATCGATGCCAGAAAAGACGCTATTAAATATATCTATACAGTTGACGTATCACTCATTCCCGAAATCTCAGAGGAAAAATTGGTAAGCAAACTGGGAAATCCTAAAATAGCAATTGCAAAACCTTGTAAGTACCGGTTTGCTGCATCTGGAAGTCAAAAACTGAATCACAGACCAATTGTGACAGGTGCCGGTCCGGCAGGTCTGTTCTGTGCTTATCTGCTTGCACAAAGAGGATATGCTCCTATTGTAATCGAACGTGGTGAGGATGTGGATGCCAGAAAGAAGTCTGTTGATTTGTTTTTTGAAAACGATCAATTAAATCCGGAATCAAATGTACAATTTGGGGAAGGTGGTGCAGGAACATTTTCCGATGGAAAACTAAACACCATGGTAAAAGATCAAACCGGGAGGAATCATTTTGTCCTTGAAACATTTGTAAAATTCGGAGCGGATGAAAAAATTTTATATGTGAACAAACCACATATCGGTACGGATGTTTTGTCAGTAATTGTTAAAAATATGCGAAATGAGTGTATCAGACTTGGTGCCACTTTTCTGTTTAATACAAAACTGACCGATTTTGAAGTGAATCATGGACATATATCCTGCATACATACTCAGAATACAAAAAACGGTGAATTAAACACATTATTATGCGATGCGATTGTTTTAGCAATTGGTCACAGCTCTCGTGATACATTTCATATGCTCTATGAAAACCATCTTTTCATGAAACCGAAATCATTTGCAATGGGAGTGAGAGTTGAACATCCACGAGAAATGATCGATGCATCCCAGTATGGGAGCCTGTGTCACTTATTGCCTGCTGCCGATTACAAACTGACAACGCAGACAGACACAGGACGAGGTGTATATTCATTTTGTATGTGTCCGGGCGGATATGTAGTGAATTCCTCCTCAGAAAAAGGTTATACATGTGTAAATGGTATGAGTTACAGCGGACGAAATGGTAATAATTCAAACAGTGCGATCATTGTAACGATCACACCTGATGATTTTACCGACAAGACACCTCTTGGAGGTCTTATGCTGCAGCGTGAACTCGAAAAGGCAGCATACCATGCCGGAAAAGGATTGATTCCTGTTCAGATGTTTGGTGATTTTAAAAAGAATATTCTTTCTGGTTCTTTCGGAGATATCATTCCACAGACAAAAGGAAAAGTTACTCCGGCAAATTTAAGAACCATTTTCCCTGACTACTTAAGTGACAGCCTGATTAAGGGAATTGATGCATTTTCCGGTAAGATCAAAAACTACAACCGCTATGATGCGGTTTTATCCGGTGTTGAAAGCCGTACATCTTCACCACTAAGAATCCCTAGAAATGAGTGCTTTGAAAGTAACATATCAGGAATCTATCCATGTGGGGAAGGCGCCGGATATGCCGGCGGGATCACAAGCGCCGGGATGGATGGCATTAGAATTGCCGAAGCCGTTGCTTCAAAATATGCTCCGTTGACAGATTGACACATTTTTGATACACTAGTGTAATATAGAAATTTGACCCTCGAAAGGATTATGAAACATGAGTACTACAGACAATTTTCGGGAAAGATTAAAGAACAAAAAACGTATTGTTGTAAAAATAGGTTCATCATCACTGACACACAGTGAAACGAATAATATTGATTTATACAAACTGGAACGACTGGTAAGAATCCTTACCGATTTAAGAAATCAGGGAAAAGATGTTATCCTCGTATCGTCAGGTGCAATCGCAGTGGGGCGCAATACAGTGGGACTTGTAGGAAAAGAGCTTACAATGCCGCAGAAGCAGGCATGTGCTTCCATCGGACAGGCACAGCTGATGATGATGTACCAGAAACTGTTTGCAGAATACAACCAGAAGACTTCTCAGATTTTGATGACAAAATATACGATGTTAGATGACCTTAGTCGTTACAATGCAAGAAATACATTTGAAGAATTATTAAAAATGGGAATTATCCCTGTTGTGAATGAAAATGATACTATTTCAACCTATGAGATTGTTTTCGGTGACAATGACAGATTATCCGCACTTGTGACGGCACTTACCGGTGCAGACCTGCTGATTCTCTTGTCAGATATTGACGGTTTATATACAGATGACCCTAACATTAACAGTAATGCTACGTTTGTTCCCATTGTTACGGAAATTGATGAAAAAATGTTAAAAATGGGGAAAGATACATCAGGAAGCAGTGTTGGCACCGGTGGGATGAGCGCAAAACTTCTTGCTGCCGAGATCGCAACGAAATCCGGCGCTGATATGGTGATTGCGAACGGCAAAAGTGTTTCTGTCATTGAAAAAATCATATCAGGAAAAGATTACGGAACACTGTTTACCTCAAATTATAATGAAGATTTCAGAATCATAGACTATCTTTTGGATACCTGATTCGATCATTAGAAAACAACCTGTATTGATACAGATGCCACTGGAGATTGGTATGGAGATTAAGATATTAAAAAATGCTTCCGGTATTTTTGGAACAATTCTTAATGGTCATGTTCTTGAAAAAAGTGAACAGCCTAGTGATATGGAAGGAATCAACACCATTAGTTACTACATGCATAATATTGATGATAATATTAGCGAAGAACTGGTACCTCTCATTAAAAAATATCATATAGGCAAAATAAAAAACTGTTCTTCTTCCAGCAATTATATTTACTTTACGAATGTGTTTAACAATGAAAACGAAGAAAACAGAGGAACAGTTTCGATCATTCGATATAATATTTCAGAACAGACAATGGAAAGTATTTATTCCTTTGATGACAATATTCCGGATTACGCTACAAAGATGCGTTTGAATGTTTATGTCATCAATGATATGTATCTATTTTTGCAGAAAGACTATCTTGTTAAGAATTTAAAAAATACATATGCCGGTTTTTTCAAATTTAAAATAAAATTTCTGAATTTAAGAGACAAAAGTGTATATGATATAACGGATGATAAAATTATCAAATATGGGATTTCTGATATTTTACAAATCTCAGAGACCCAGTGCGTCATAAAAACAGGTTTTTGTCTTCTTAATGATAACATTTACAACGAATTGGAACAAGAAGAAGCGAGCCTTGAATCGATCAGTTTTATCAATATAGGACAACTTGCTTCCGATTTAGTGATCGCACAGGATAATATTGTCTTAGATACCATCGAACAGGCTTTTTATACGAAAACCATACCTTACATCAAAAAACAGGACAATTATCTTGTCTATACATGTGTTGACAATGAAAATAAACAGGAAGAAGTGAAATTCTATCATCTTGAAACCGGCGAAATTAAAAGCTGTATTAATCAGGATGTGATCAAAATGACTGATTTAGCGCAACCTTATGTAATAGCCGGAGAACCTTATATCTGTGTTACAAAAGATAATGATATCTCATTTTTAAATCTTAACTCAGGCAAGGTTGATGTAAATTTTGATATGACATCATTTTCTGAAGATACAAAACTTCAAAAAATTTTAAAAAGTAGTCTTCTGTTTTCCGGTACAACCCAAAAAAAATTATTCAAAAAGAGCAGACCATTTATCGATTTATATAGTTTTCCGGGTAAAGAAATTCTCTTTCATGAAACCGGCGAATATGATGATTGTATTGAAACTGAAGATGAAACGATCTATATTATTGAAAAGTAAAAATCGGGTAAGGAGATTGAATCATGGAACAATCCAAACTTGACAGAATAAATGAATTGGCGCGTCTGTCTAAAACAAGAGAACTTAGTGAAGAAGAAAAAAGGGAGCAGGCAATATTACGAAAAGAATATATCCGGCTTGTTCACAATAATTTAAGAGGACAGCTTGATAACTTACGGATCGTAGAACCGGATGGAAGAATCCATAAAATTACTCCCAAAAGCAATCATTAGGTATGCTATTTCTTGCATTTAGGAAGGAACTTAAAAATGACGAAAAAAGAACTTAGAAAAAACATGACTGCTTTCAGAGATCATCTGTCTAATGATGAAATAAAGAACTTAAGTGCTGCAATTTTTGAAAATCTAAAAAAAACAGACGCTTTTCAAAAATGCAGCACTGTTTTATGCTATCTTAATATCAAAAGTGAAGTGGATACCCATTCTATTCTTGAATATTTTCAAAAAAACAAAAAACTGACTGCTGCACCAAGAATATCCGGAAATAAAATGGATTTTTTTTATTTCAACAACTATTCGCAATTATCAGATGATAACAGATTCCATATTCCAGAGCCAATCACAGATGAAAAATGCATTCCGGATGCTGACTGCATAATCATTATGCCGGGACTCTTATTTGACTTAAATGGTGCCAGGATTGGATATGGTGGCGGATTTTATGACAGATACCTTGAAAAATATCCTGAACCTTTAAAAATAGCCATTGCTTACGATTTTCAGGTAATGGATGCAATTGAAGACACTTTAATCGAGCCTACTGATATCAAACCTGATTTTCTGGTCACGGACAAACGTATGATTACGATTTCCAATAAATAGCAGGGTATTATTGTAATAATGATGCGTTTCTGCTCATATGATATATAAAAAAAGGACGATTGACTATGTCATTCAATTTTAACCTTTCTTATAGCTATGACGATATCATCCGGTCTCTTTTGCTTCTCAAAAAGAATTATTCCCATGTTGTTCACATCGAAACAATTGGGATTTCTCATGACCATAGAGAAATCCCGCTTGTAAAAATAGGAAAAGACAATCCGGGACCTTTGTATCTGGCTGGTGTACATGCAAGAGAATCCATTAATCCGGTTGTATTACTTGCCTGTATGGATAAGCTTATTGAGAATTACTATGCAAAACAGATTCCGGAGTTAGAAAACTATACACTTTATTTTATTCCATTGCTCAATCCGGATGGTTATGAAATTGCTACAAACGGCTATGACAGTATAAAAGATCAATCACTGAAAAAAGCATTAAAAAAATGTAAAGTAGACGCATCTGAATTCAAATACAATGCGAAGGGTATCGATATTAACAGAAATTTTGACTGTAAATCCTATGTAAAAAGTAAGACTTCCGGTACAAAAATGAGTGAACCGGAAACAAAAGCTTTGGTTCATGCATGTGAGTTGTATCATTTCATGGGAATGATTGATTTTCATTCACGTGGTAATTCTATTTACTATTACAGAGAAGCAATGTCAGATGACTATAATCAAAACCAGTTAGAAATCGCACAAATGCTTTCTAAAATAACCGGATATCACCTTAATATCATTTCAGATGAAAATCCCGATCAGAAATCCGGCGGAAATACCGTTCACTACTTCTCAGAACATTTCAATTTACCGGCTCTCACAATAGAAACAATTGAGGATGAAGCTACATTTCCTCTGAGTACTGATTACCGAAAAACAGTGTACGAGCAGATCAAAAAAATCCCCTTAGAGTTTTTAAAAATCCTAATCGCTAAAGATTGACAAGAATATCCCCAAAATATATAATAATTAGTTGCGAAGCAAATTTTATATTGCTTAAGATGATCCCATCGATGCAGTCAATATGATAAAAATAGTATCAAAAACAAAGGAAGGAAAAGTTTTATATGAACGAGATAAATCTTGATTTAATTGATACGACCGGAGAACCACCGGTAACAGAACCAGAAAGACAATACTATTACATGGCAAAATGCAGGGCTCTGATTAACGAAAAAATTAAAAAAGCCGGTCATCCTCTGTACTGCCAGACCAGAACATTTGGTTGTCAGATGAACGCCAAAGATTCCGAAAAACTTGTAGGAATATTAAAACAGCTCGGTTATACAGAAATGACACAAGAAGATAACCATGAGCCTGATTTTGTTTTATATAACACATGTACCGTAAGAGAGAATGCCAATTTGAAAGTATATGGTCATCTCGGCTACTTAAAAAAGCAAAAAGCAAAAAATCCTAATATGATCATAGCACTTTGCGGCTGTATGATGCAAGAACCTGAAGTTGTTGAAAAAATCAAGAAAAGCTATCGCTTTGTTGATTTAATCTTCGGAACATATAATATCTATAAACTTGCTGAATTGATTTATGAAAACATGACTACCGGAAAAAATGTCATTGAAATATTGGATAATACGTCTGATATTGTTGAAGAATTACCAATAGAGAGAAAGTTTTCTTTCAAATCCGGTGTTAATATCATGTTTGGCTGCAACAATTTCTGCAGCTATTGTATTGTGCCTTATGTAAGAGGAAGGGAACGCAGCAGAAAACCGGAAGATATCATTAATGAAATCAAAAAACTGGTAGCAGATGGAGTGGTGGAAGTCATGCTGCTTGGACAGAATGTCAATTCCTATGGAAAAAATCTTGATGAACCGATCAGCTTTGCCAAATTGCTGACAATGGTGGAAGAGATTGAAGGATTGAAACGCATCCGTTTTATGACATCACATCCTAAAGATTTATCATATGAATTAATTGAGGTAATGAAAAACTCACAAAAAATATGCCGCCATCTTCATCTTCCGGTACAATCCGGCAGCAGTCAGATTTTAAAAGTGATGAACAGACATTATGACAAAGAAAAATATATTGAACTGGCAATGAAAATAAAGAAAGAAATTCCGGATATCTCTCTGACTACAGATATTATTGTCGGATTTCCAGGTGAGACAGAAGAAGATTTTCTTGATACATTAGATGTTGTAAGAAAGGTACGTTATGATAGTGCCTATACATTTATCTATTCAAAGAGAACAGGCACACCGGCCGCCAAAATGGAAAATCAGGTGTCGGCTGATGTAGTAAAGGACAGGTTTGACCGACTCCTCAAAGAAGTTCAGATTATTTCATCTGAACTGACATTACAAAATGTAGGAAAAACATTTGATGTTCTTGTAGAAGATGTAAATGAACACGATGAAGATTATGTAACCGGAAGAATGAGCAACAACAGTATCGTCCATTTTAAGGGAAGCAAAGATTTGATCGGACAAATTGTTAATGTAAAACTCAATGAGGCAAAAGGATTTTACTACATGGGTACAATGGAGGAGATGTAATGGCACTTTCACCAATGATGCAGAAATATTTAGAGACAAAAGAACAATATAAGGACTGTATTCTTTTTTACAGGCTTGGTGATTTTTATGAGATGTTTTTTGATGATGCCATTCTTGTATCAAAAGAACTGGAACTGACCTTAACCGGTAAGGATTGCGGACTAAAAGAACGTGCCCCTATGTGTGGCATCCCACATCACGCAGCAGAAACCTATTTAAGCCGTCTGGTAGAAAAGGGATATAAAGTTGCCATCGGCGAACAGGTTGAAGATCCTAAACTTGCCAAAGGACTTGTAAAGCGCGAAGTGGTAAGAGTAGTGACTCCGGGAACCAATCTCAATACTTCATCAATGGATGAATCGAAAAACAATTACCTCATGTGTGTTACCTACATGGATAATTGCTTTGGAATAGCGATCACAGATATCACTACCGGAGATTTTTTACTGACGGAAGTAGAATCATCAAGAACGCTTCTTGATGAAATTAATAAATTTATGCCTACGGAACTTGTTGTCAATTCTCCCTTTTACATGACAGGAATTGATGTGGGAGATTTAAAAAACAGACTCGGTATTTCTGTTTTTACACTTGATAACTGGTATTTTGATGAAAATATGTGTGTTTCCACCTTAAAAGAACATTTCAAAGTTCTTGATTTAACGGGATTAGGGCTTACTGATTATCCTATAGGCACGATCTCTGCCGGTGCGCTCATGAAATATCTGTTAGAAACACAGAAGAATTCTCTCTCACATATTATTACAATTACAACATATTCTACCGGTAAATACATGATTATTGATACTTCCACCAGAAGAAATCTTGAACTTACCGAGACCCTGCGTGAAAAACAGAAACGTGGTTCTCTTTTATGGGTGTTGGATAAAACAAAAACAGCCATGGGTGCGAGAACACTGCGTCAGTTTATCGAACAGCCTCTGATTGAAAAAGAATCCATCATCAGACGTCAGGATGCCATTGAAGAAATCAATAATGACCTTGTCACAAGGGAAGAACTCAGAGAATACTTAAATCCTATTTATGACCTTGAAAGACTGATCAGCCGAATTTCTTACCAGTCAGCAAATCCACGGGATTTAATTTCGTTTCGAAATTCGCTTGAAATGCTTCCACACATTAAAAACCTGATGAAAAATTTACAGTCAGAAGAATTGAGACATCTCTATCAGGAATTTGATGAGTTAAATGATATTTATGAACTGATTCATACATCAATCGCAGAAGAACCACCGATTCTGATTCGTGAAGGCGGTATCATTAAAGACGGTTATAATGAAGAAATAGATACCCTTCGCAAAGCGAAAACAGAAGGAAAAACATGGATTGCGAAATTAGAGGCAGATGAACGTGAAAAAACCGGAATCAAAAGCCTGAAAATTAAATATAATAAAGTTTTTGGATACTACATTGAAGTTACTAACACTTTTAAGAATATGGTTCCTGAACACTATACAAGAAAGCAGACACTGGCAAATGCAGAACGATATATCACTGATGATTTAAAAAAATTAGAAGATATCATTTTGGGTGCTGAGGACAAGCTTTCAAATATCGAATATGAATTGTTTTGCCAGATCAGAAACAGAATTTCGGATGAGGTGGTAAGGATTAAACATACTGCCAAAATTGTGGCCCTCATTGATGTCTATTGTTCTTTAGCTTATGTCAGTGAACATCATCATTTTGTAAGGCCATCCATTAATAAAAAAGGAATTATTGATATTAAAAACGGTCGCCATCCTGTTGTGGAAAAAATGATGGCAGGTTCTATGTTTGTCGAAAACGATACGTATCTTGACAAAGCCAAAAATAGGATTTCCATTATTACAGGACCCAATATGGCAGGAAAGTCAACTTATATGAGACAGACAGCATTGATTGTATTAATGGCACAGATTGGTTCCTTTGTCCCTGCCAGTTCTGCCAATATCGGCATTTGTGACAGGATTTTTACAAGAGTAGGCGCATCCGATGATTTAGCTTCCGGTCAGAGTACATTTATGGTGGAAATGACAGAGGTTGCCAATATTCTTAGAAATTCTACTGCTAACAGCCTCTTAATATTAGATGAAATAGGACGTGGTACAAGCACTTTTGACGGTCTGAGCATCGCATGGGCAGTTGTCGAACATATCAGTAATACCAAACTGCTCGGAGCAAAAACATTATTTGCCACTCATTACCATGAGCTTACAGAACTGGAAGGCACATTGGCCGGTGTCAACAATTATTGCATTGCTGTCAAAGAGCAGGGAGATGATATTGTCTTCCTACGAAAAATCATAAAAGGCGGTGCGGATAAGAGTTATGGTATTCAGGTCGCAAAACTTGCCGGAATACCCGATTCGGTAATCGAACGGGCAAAGGAAATTGTGATAAAACTTGTGGATGCTGATATCAGTGCGAAAGCAAAAGAAATTGCAAAGAACTGTAAACCGGCAAAAAACAACAAACAATTTGATTCCGAAAATGTCGATGCGACGCAGATTTCATTATTTGACACAGTTAAAGATGATGATATTTTAACGGAAATAAAAGAACTTGATATTTCTAATCTCACGCCAATTGATGCGCTGAACACTTTATACAAATTACAGAATAAAATTAAAAACAGATGGTAATGAATTGAAGAATAAAGGAATCAATAAATTATGAATAAAATTAATCTTCTTGATAAAAATACGATTGATAAAATAGCCGCTGGTGAAGTTGTAGACAGACCATCCTCTGTCGTAAAGGAACTATTAGAAAATGCAATTGATGCAAAAGCAACAGCCATTACCGTTGAAATCAAAGAAGGCGGTATCTCTTTGATCAGAATTACGGATAATGGAGAAGGAATCGCAAAGGATGATATCCGCAATGCATTTTTAAGACATGCAACAAGTAAAATAGAAACTGCAGTGGATCTGTTAAATGTTCATTCCCTGGGATTTCGAGGTGAAGCTCTTTCCAGTATCGCAGCAGTATCGCAGATAGAATGTATCTCTAAAAGCCAGGGTGAATTAGTTGGCGTGCGATATGTGATTGAGGGAGGCGAGGAACAGTCAATAGAAGAAGTAGGCGCGCCTTATGGAACTACATTTATGATCAAAAACCTGTTTTATAATACGCCTGCCAGAAGAAAGTTTTTAAAAACTGCTGCAACGGAAGGTTCTTATATCAGCAATATTGTAGAACGAATTGCATTGTCACATCCTGATATTTCCATCCGGTTGATTGTCAATTCCCAATCCAAGCTTCATACATCTGGAAATGGAAAATTAAAGGATATCATCTATACGATTTTCGGACGTGACGTATCCGCCAATGTTCTTGAAATCAATAGAGAAGCAACTGATTTTAAAATTTCAGGCTATATTGGTAAACCAATCCTTCTTCGTGGCAACAGAAACAATATGGTGTACTTTATTAATGGAAGATATATCAAAAGCAAGATCATCAACAGTGCGATTGAAGATGCCTATAAAGCATATATCATGCCTCACAATTATCCATTTACTGTGCTAAATTTTGAGATTGAGCCATCCTTGATTGACGTAAATGTTCATCCATCAAAAATGGAAATCAGATTCGAAAACCAGATTGAATTGTTTAATTTCTTTTATGATACGATCAGAGAAGCACTCTCAAAAAGAGAACATATACCGGAAGTTACAGAATTTTCGAATATAAATTCTGCTCATTCTTCCCAGAAATACGAAAACAATGAGGAAGTTAAAACTTTTGTGAAAGAAAGTAATATTCAAAATATCGCAAAAGATCTGCCCGCAGAAAAAAAAATAGAAAAGATACGCCCTGCGGAACCTTTTGAAATTCATAGATTGCAAACAGAACAAAGCCATGTGATAGAACAAACACTTGAAGAAGCAAACGTACATGGAAAAGAGCAATCAAAAGAACATGAGCAGGAGAAAGAGAAAGAGAAAGAGAATCATTATGGAAAAGAACAGGCCAAAGACCTTGAGGAATCTCAGATGACCCTTTTCGACAATCATTTTCTTTCAAAAAAGGAACGCATCCGGCATAAAATGATTGGTCAGCTATTTGATACTTACTGGCTGATCGAGTATGACGATCACCTTTATATTATCGATCAGCATGCGGCTCATGAAAAAGTATTATATGAAACAACAATGAGTCAGTTAAAAAACAAAGTGTTTACTTCCCAACAGCTTAATCCCCCGATTATTCTGACACTTTCCATGGCAGAAGAAGAGCTGCTCAATCGATTCATGGATCATTTTAATCAATTGGGTTATGAAATTGAAGCGTTCGGCGGAAGAGAATATGCTGTCAGGGCCGTACCGGATAATCTGTATGCTATTGGAAGTGAAAAATTATTAAGAAGTCTGATAGACAGTTTAACTGAAAATTCAACAAAACTCGAATCAGAATTAATTACTGAAAAAATCGCCTCTATGTCATGTAAAGCGGCTGTAAAAGGCAATAACAGGTTATCTTTTGAAGAAGCAGATGCCTTGATCGAACAGCTTCTCAATCTGGATAATCCTTATAACTGTCCTCATGGACGACCAACAATTATTTCCATGAGCAAATATGAAATTGAAAAGAAATTTAAAAGGATTCTATAAAATTGAATGCGAAAGAGGTTTTTTATGTTATCAGAAAATATGAATCAAATACAATGTGAAAACAAAAAGCCACCACTGGTAATCCTTACAGGCCCTACCGGCGTTGGTAAAACGGAGCTTTCCATTCAATTTGCCAAAAGAATGAATGGTGAGATTATTAGTGCTGACTCTATACAGGTCTATCAGTTTATGGATATTGGTTCTGCAAAAGTAACAAAAGAAGAAATGGATGGTGTTAACCATTATCTCGTAGATATCTTGAAACCTGACGAAGAGTTTAATATCTTTTGTTTTAGTAATCTTGCAAAAGAAGCGATCGCGACAATTTACAGTCATGAAAAAATTCCAATTATCGTAGGCGGAACCGGTTTTTATATCCAGAGTGTCTTGTATGATATTGATTTTAATACAGAAGATAGTGACAAAACAGTGCGTCAAAAATATGAAAAGATTGCTTCAGAAAAAGGTACTGCTTACCTGCACCGGTTATTACAGGAAGTAGATCCAAAATCGGCTAAAACGATCCATGAAAATAATACAAAACGTATTATTCGTGCATTAGAGTATTATGAGAATACAGGTGAACTAATGTCGGTGCATAACCAGCGCGAACGGGCAAAAACCTCACCTTATCACTATCAGTATTTCGTTTTAAACCGTGACAGGAATACCTTATATAACCGTATTGACCAACGTGTTGATCTAATGATAAAAGACGGGTTGGTTTGTGAAGTTAAAAATCTGCTAAACAGTGGATATTCCAGAAATCTTGTATCCATGCAGGGACTGGGTTACAAAGAAATTGCAGCTTATATTGATGGTGAATGTACATTAGAGGAAGCTGTTGATATCATCAAGCGTGATACCAGACACTTTGCCAAAAGACAGCTTACATGGTTTCGACGTGAACGGAATGTGACATTTATGAATTATGAGGATTATTCTAATGATATTAACCAGATGTGTGATGCACTTGTTGGAATTTGCAGGAAAGAACACATCATTTAGGACAAAAATCATTACTGATTTGAGAAATTTGAAACAGGAAAGGATTTATGAATCATGACGGATCAAACGATTACTACAGAAATGGTAAATATGTATCAGAAACTGGGAATCTCATCAGAGGTATTGTTGTATTGTGAAGATGTTTTAAATACTCTGAAAAATAGATTTGAAGAATTTGAGCAAAAGGCGGAGTATAACCAACTCAAAGTCATAAGAGCCATGCAGGATGAACAAGTAAATGCCACTCATTTTTCGTCATCTTCCGGATACGGATATGATGATGCCGGAAGAGAAACATTGGAAAAAGTATATGCAAATGTATTTCATACAGAAGATGCACTTGTCAGACCTCAGATTACCTGTGGTACTCATGCACTGGCTCTTGCTCTTTTTTCAAATTTGAGACCAGGAGATGAACTGTTATCCATTTCAGGTAAACCATATGATACATTGGAGGAAGTCATAGGAATAAGGGAGTCATTAGGTTCTTTAAAAGAATATGGAATTACTTATGCACAGGTCGATCTGCTCCCTGATGGTTCATTTGACAGAGAAGGTATAAAAAATGCAATTAATGAGAAAACTAAAATGATAGCGATACAGCGTTCTAAGGGATATCAGACCAGAAAGACTTTATCTCCTTATGAAATTGGTGATATTATCCGTTTTGTCAAGGAAATCAATCAATATCTGATTGTTATGGTGGATAATTGCTATGGAGAATTTGTGGAATGTCATGAGCCTAGTGATTTTGGCGCAGATATGACAGTCGGATCTCTCATTAAAAATCCGGGCGGAGGACTTGCACCGGTAGGCGGTTATATCGTAGGAACAAAAAAATGTATTGAAAATGCAGCGTACAGACTAACTGCTCCCGGACTAGGCAAAGAAGTAGGGGCTTCTCTTGGAATTTTACAAAGTTTTTATCAGGGACTTTTCATGGCTCCTTCTGTTGTATGTGGAGCATTAAAAGGCGCCGTATTTGCAGCAAATATTTATGAACGTCTTGGGTTTAAAGTTGTACCTGACAGGAATGAACCGAGATATGATATCATCCAGGCAATCGAATTTGGAATGCCGGAAGGCGTCATTGAATTCTGCAAAGGAATTCAGGCAGCTGCTCCGGTTGACAGCTATGTTACACCCGAGCCTTGGGCAATGCCCGGATACGACAGTGATGTCATAATGGCAGCAGGTGCCTTTGTACAGGGTTCATCGATTGAATTGAGTGCAGATGGGCCAATCAAGCCACCATATGCTGTCTATTTTCAAGGTGGACTTACATGGTATCATGCCAAACTCGGTATTATAAATTCTTTACAGAAATTAGTTGATGCAGGTATTGTTAAATTATAATTATTATGCTATTATATTAACAATTTCTTTTTTGGAAAGTTGGGAGTTTCTGGAAAGGAATGATCTTTATCGCATCAATGAAAGAAACAATTGAAGAAAACAGACCTTATGAAAAATTCATGTCAAAGGGTCCAAAAGCTCTGACTGATTCAGAGCTTCTCGCAATCATTATCAGGACAGGCACTTATGAAAAAACATCTGTCTCTCTTTGTGAAGCTATCTTAAGCCTGTCAAAAAATGGAATTGCAGGTCTGACAGATCTGTCAATCAATGAATTGACGAAGCTAAAAGGAATTGGGCGTGTAAAAGCAATCCAGATCAAATGTATTGCTGAACTGAGCAGACGTATTGCAAAATCCTCAATTTCCTTAAAAACAGAGTTTACCTCACCTGATATTATTGCAAAATACTACATGGAAGATATGCGTCACCTGAAAACAGAACATCTTATTGTCGCAATGTTAAACACCAAACACTTATTGATTGGTGATTTTGAGTTGTCAAAAGGTACTGTTAATTCGTCTGTCGCATCCCCCAGAGAAGCATATATAGAAGCGCTCAGGTCAGACGCAGTATATATTGTTCTGATTCATAATCATCCAAGTGGCGACCCTACTCCCAGCCGCGAAGATCTTGTGGCAACTTCAAGGATGAAAGAAGCAGGACTGATCATCGGAATCACATTGATTGACCACATAATTATTGGTGATAATAAATATATAAGTTTAAAGCAGCAGGGACTGCTTTAGTAACAGATGGAGGAATTAGAGTAATGGCTCAGCATTTATATGGTATTGATTTAGGCACAAGTAATTTTAAAATTTATAGTTTAACAAACAAAAAAACAATTAACGAAAAAAATGTAATTGCTAAAAAAAATAGAGATGAAGTTTTCCAATATGGTGACCCGGCTTTTGAAATGTATGAAAAAGCTCCAGCCAATATTGAGATAACTTTTCCGGTCAAATTTGGAGTGATAGCGGATATCAGAAATATGGACAGCTTATTTGAATGTTTCTTTAAGAAACTTAATGGAAAATCCCTCTCCGGAAGCGGTGATTTTTGTATTGCTGTTCCTACAGACATTACAGAGGTGGAAAAAAGAGCTTTTTATGATATGATTGCCGAGTCAAGAGTTCGCGCAAAACATATCAACGTAGTTGAAAAACCTATTGCTGACGCAGTAGGTGTCGGTATTGATGTTGACAGTCCAAAAGGAAATCTGATTGTTAATATTGGTTCTGACACGACTGAAATCTCAGTCATTTCACTTGGTGGCATCGTTCTCAGCAAACTGATCAAAACCGGTGGTTCAAAACTTGATGAATCAATCTGCAGTATTGTCCGCAAAAAATATAATCTGATCATAGGAAGAAGAACAGCAGAACAGATCAAGATCAATCTCGCTGATGCCATGAATGATTCTGAAGATACCTATGTTGCCTATGGAAGAAATATTGTAACAGGTCTTCCTACCAGCAAAGAGATCAGCTCAGCACTTGTATACGAAGCGATTTCTGAGCATCTTCACTCAATTATTGATTCTGTAAAAGTCATATTAGAGCGTACTCCGCCTGAACTTGCTGCTGACATTATCAGCACCGGTGTCTATCTGACAGGCGGTTCATCACAGATTAATAATCTTGATACACTCTTTAACAAAGAGACAGGACTTGATGTCAATACTTCTGAAGATCCGGAAGAAACTGTCATCAGAGGGATTGCTGAAATCCTTTCAGATGACAAACTTTCAGGGCTAATGTATGTTCCAAGAGAAAAACAATATAACTAAGTTTAGAGGTATTTGTTGTGAGAAGACGAAAAAAGAG
>CACYDA010000148.1 GCA_902773095.1 uncultured Lachnospiraceae bacterium
AGATGGAAGGATGGTAAGTGCGTGTTCTGCGGAGCATCGCAAAAGGAGTACGACCGTGCGGAGGATTTAGAAACCCACGCTTACGAGATGATTCATACCACAAAGCCCGAGGAGATATTTAAAATGAAATTTGATGTAATAATTAGTAATCCGCCTTATCAGTTGAGTGATGGAGGTGGCGGAGCTGGGAAGAGTGCAGCACCCATTTATCATTGTTTTGTTAATCAAGCAAAAAAATTATTACCAAGATATTTATCCATGATCATTCCTTCACGTTGGTTTAATGGAGGAAAAGGCTTAGATGATTTTAGGCGTTCTATGCTAAACGATGATCATATGGCACTGATTGTAGATTATTCCGACTCAAAGGATTGTTTTCCAAGTGGAGTGGATATTCCTGGAGGTATCTGCTATTTTTTGTGGGATAGTCATCATTCTGGCACATGCACAGTTACTAATGTTGCAAAAGATGGTAGCAGAATAACTGAAGATAGAGTTCTTAATGAATTCGATACTTTTATTAGGCAAAACCGAGCTGTAGATATTGTAAAAAAAGTTCAGTTAAAAGGTGAAACAATGATGTCAGAGATCGTTTCAAGCAGGAAACCGTTTGGACTTGAATCGAGGCAACAGTTTGATCCTGATGGGGATATTATACTTCGCAACAGTTCGGGATTAGGTCTTGTTAAAAGCACCAGATTACTGTCTGGTTTTGACATTGTAGACAAGTGGAAAGTTATAGTTTCAAAAGTATCTTTTGAGCATGCCGGAGTTCCAGACAAAGAAGGAAAAATGCGCGTTCTATCGGTGATACAAAAACTTGAACCTCATTCGGCATGTACAGAAAGCTATTTAGTTGCAGGAGCATTTGATAGTGATAATGAAGCAAATAACATGATTTCATATCTAAACACTAAGTTTACCAGATTCCTTATTATGCAAATGCTTGCATCAATGAATATGTCAAAAAGCTCATATTCTTTTGTTCCTGTTCAAGATTGGACAAAGCCATGGACAGATAAAGAACTATACACAAAGTATGGGATAACTGATGACGAAATTGCTTTTATTGATTCAATAATAAAACCAATGGACAGTAGTAATGAATGAAAAAGAAATTGTAATGAATAATACATGTATAATTTGTGGAGAACCGTTTTCTGATCGCAGTGTCGAACATGTACTCCCGGATGCTCTTGGCGGTAATAAAACTATTTTGTCTGTATGTCGGAAGTGTAATAGTTTGCTTGGGGAAAAAGTTGATTGCTTATTGACAGAAGATACTGCGATTAGGTTTCTCAGAGCAAAATTTGGTATAAAAAACCGAGATGGAAAAACTATAGACCTATTCTCAAGTATCGACTTCAAAAACGAAGGCGGAGAAAGAGCTGTAATTAAACGAGGCGATGGCATCAATATTCCGGCATATTATACAGGAAACGCTAAGCCCGAAGTAAGTATCACTGAACATGACGGAAAAAATCATGTAAGTTTTTCCGGAATGGACATAAATTCCGTAATAAAAAGGATAAGACGCGAAACTGTTGCGAGAGGAATTATCCTTGCTGACAAACAAATTACAGAGAAAGTCCGTTCTTCCGGCAAAATGACTTTTTCCAGCGAATTACTCTCAGGAGAAATCTCCTTTTGTACACAAAACTATATCCCCTGTGTAATTAAAATAGCATTTGAGGGAATGGTAGATTATTCTCTTTTGTATCTTAAAGATCCACTCGGATTATTATATAAAGAATATCTATATTCACTCTCCAGAGGAATAACTGGCATAATTCCACCTGAACAGCCGATTATTAATTGTGATTTATTCACTGCTGAAAACAGCCATTCTTTTCGTATTCGACGCGATGGCGATGAAATATATGCTGACATTTATTTGTTTTCTTCGTTGCAGTTCCATTTATGCTTAAGTCACAAAGCGTCTGATTATCCCTTGGAAGATGCTGAGTCAATTGAAATCCAACTTACATAATATGAGGTAATTGATATGGAGTTTTTTCCACAACGACCCGAAACGAGACCTACAATCTATGCTTATGAATTCATCGGCGTCAAATCTCATGAGGGCTATATCAAAATCGGCTATACCGAGCGCGACGTTGAAATGCGCATAAAAGAACAGGTGCATACAGCCGCAGTGCCGTATAA
>CACYDA010000149.1 GCA_902773095.1 uncultured Lachnospiraceae bacterium
ACAGAAAACTTTAAAGGAGATTGTCTTCTGGCGGTAGGTGATGGCGAGTTGATTAAAATCCATTTTCATACAAATGAGCCTTGGAAGGTTCTTGAATACTGTGCTACACTGGGAGAAATTTACGATATAGTTGTTGAGGATATGGACAGACAGTCAAGAGGACTAAAAGGTTAAGAAAACTAAAAAAGCTAAAGGAAGTGACGAAATGGGAGTTTTCAATGTAGAATTAAAAAGAGTTGTCGATGACAGCTATGAGATAGAGACGGGATTTGATTTAAAAGATAAATTACTCTGTGATCTTAAAAATGGCCTTGTGGGCAATATTAAGAAATTTGCAATTATTACAGATAGTATTGTAAAAGATTTGTATGCCGGCGACATTTACAAAGGATTAATCGACAATGGTTACAATGCGGATTTGTTTGTATTTGAGGCGGGAGAAAAAAGCAAAGTAAGAAAGACGAAAGAAGAAATTGAAGATGCAATGCTTGAAAAAGGCTATAAGCGTGACTGCTGCGTCATTGCAGTTGGAGGCGGAGTGGTAACGGATCTCGCTGGGTTTATCGCAGGTACATTTGGAAGAGGAGTACCTTTCATCAATTACGCGACAACACTTCTTGCAGCAGCAGATGCCTCGGTGGGAGGAAAAACGGCAGTAGACACACCGCTTGCCACCAATCTGATCGGATTGTTTAATCAGCCGGAAAAAGTGTACATCGATATTGCAACATGGAAAACACTCCCGGCAGAACAGGTATACAGTGGAATGGCGGAGACCATCAAACATGCATGCCTTGCCAATCGTGAGTTCTTTGATTATTTAAAGGAACACATGGAAGAAATTTTAGACATCAGTCAGGAAGCCTGTGAACATATCGCAGAAGAAAACTGTAAGATAAAATACAATGTAGTCATGAAAGATGAAAGAGAAAGCGGGCTTCGGGAAATTTTAAATCTTGGACATACGGTAGGCCGTGCAATTGAAACAGTCAGCGAGTATCAGTTACTGCATGGACAGGCTGTGGCAATTGGACTGGCTGCACAGGTTAAACTTTCTCATAAGCTCGGTTATATGACAGAAGACGAGTGTGAACAAGTGATAGCACTGTTGAAAAAAGCACATCTGCCAACGACAATACCGGATTATATTGACAGAGAGGCTCTTGTTAAAAAATTATATACCGATAAGAAAGTAAGGGACGGAAAGCTCAGGTTTGTCATCCAGCGTGGGATTGGAGCGATTGTTGAGTTTGAAGAGGGAGTATTCGCAACTCCTGTTTCGGAGGACGTGGCAAGAGAGATTATTATGGAGATGTAATAAAATTTTTCTGCTCAAAAGCGGGAATGAATAATGAAATAGAAAACAAAGCTGTCACACGAAGTAAACAAAAATAGTTTATTTCGTGTGACAGCTTTTGCATTTCCATCACACATAAAATTCTTCAAACGTATCCAGACACAGGCAGGCCAGACGTCCGCCCTTAAAGCAGGCACCACAGTCAATACATATATTATTTTGATGATGATAGATATCAGGTTTGCCACAAAGACTGAAAGTAGGAGTATGTCCGGTAACAATATAGATTGAATCATCATCAAAATAATTTCTTTTGAAATCCAGTTTAGTAAACGCAAGTTCTTCCAAACTATAATCATCCATCGCCTTATCTTTCTCGAAATTTCCAAGACCCGCATGAACAAGAATAAAGTTTTTTTCATTAACGGTAATCGTTTGATAGAGTGAAAATTCTTCAAGATATTCGAGAATATATTCACGATCTTCGGCGGATAGTTTTTTAAAATCATCCAAAGTAGACTGACCGCCATCCCGTTGCCATTCGAGGAAAGAAATCATCATATCCTTGTCAAGGTAGTTATCATAGTTTTCAGAAGTAATCTCAGTGGACAATCTATTGAGCAGATCATAAGCCATGATATCATGATTTCCAATCAGAGGAAACACATTGGCACGCATTGACATATCATTCAGTACTTTCATTGGATTAGGACCACGGTCTGCTACATCTCCAAGAACGTAGAGTGTATCTGAATCAGAAAAATGAATTTTGGATAACATATTCATATATTTTTCGTATTCCCCGTGTATATCGGACATCACATAAATCATATTGAGAAACCTCCATCAAAATAATAAGATAATCAATTATCAATCTACAACCAAAGGAAAAAAATGCAATTTCGATAATTAGTATGATAGTAGCCAAAAGAAGATATGTCAAGGGGAGAAACAACTGAAAAATAATGGTAATAGGATACTGGTGAATCATAAATAGTCATGGTGATAGTAGAAACTATTTTGTGGAATTTTTTAGGAATAAGTGTTCAAAATCTGAACTTTTTTGAAGATTCCGTGAAGTTTGTTGATTTTTATAAAAAATGGATTATGATATAGAAAATTGAAAATGGTATAGAGAAAGAAGGGATAGCATGACGACAGTATTAATTATTCCGGCATTGAATCCAAATGAAAATCTCATTTCACTCATTGATGAATTAATGGAGATTGGATTTGAAAGAATTGTCATTATTGATGATGGAAGTGATGATCAATACGATGAGATTTTTGAAGAAGCATATGAGTATGGATGCAATATTGTATATCATGAACAGAATATGGGAAAAGGAAAAGCTATCAAATCCGGACTGAAAAAGGCAGTAGAATTATATGGAAAAGATAATATATTTCTGACACTTGATGCAGATGGGCAACATCTTCCAAAAGATGTCAAAAAAGTTTTTGAAGCGTGTATGGCAAATCCTGACAAACTGGTGCTTGGTACCAGAAATTTTAATGGAAAGCATGTACCTTGGAAAAGCAAATTTGGAAATAAAATCACATCCTTATATTTCAAATTTGAAACCGGCATAAAATGCAGGGATACGCAGACCGGACTTCGAGGGATCCCGTCAGGACTGATTGACTTAGCGTTGGCGACAGAAGGTGAACGATATGAGTATGAAATGAATTTTCTTTTAAAGGCAGTAGAAAAAGCAGAGCTTATGTATGTTGACATTAGCACTGTATACGAGAATGAAAACAAAGGTTCACACTTTCATCCTATTAAAGATTCGTATAAAATCTATGAAAAGCCAATTAAATACACAACCATTGCCTTGGTGAGTTCTGTAGCGGATTATTTGTTGTTCTGTTTATTGCTCTACTATTTTAGAAATATGGGAATCAGAGGTGTATTTATGGCAACCGCATTGTCACGAATTGCATCAGGAAGCGTTAATTTTTCCCTCAATAGAAAGATATGTTTTGACAGTACGAACAGCACGGGAAGTGATGCGGCAAGATATATTGAATTGTTTGTAGGACAGATGTGCCTCAGTGCCATATTAGTAGTATTTCTTTCGTTTTTTGGCATCAAAAAGCAGATAGGGAAAATCATTGTTGACACAATGTTGTTTTTTGTGAGTTACAAAATTCAAAAGGAATGGGTGTTTCATGAGAAAAATAAAATAGTAAATTATGAAAGGAAAGAAGTGATAAGATGGGAAAGAATGAACAGATGAGCAATAGGAAAAAGAGAAGAATCAATCTCTGGGCATTGTTTTACTCCATTGCATTGACAGGATACACAATTTTTACATTGCTTTACACATTTGTGATTCCAAGAGATGTGGTCAGTATGTCAGGGGCATGGAATTCTGTCAATCAGGAAAAAGAAGTGAATCATGGTGATGAAAACCAGCAAATCGCAGGTGAAAAATCCGGTATAGAGGAAGGGAGGGAACAGGAAGACACCATGATGCCGGTGATTACGGACAACAGTTATGAAAGTTCAACGATATCCATCAAGATTGACACAATCAGAGAATATGATACAGATATTTATGTAGCGGACATCAGACTTAAATCAGCCCAAAGTCTTTTATCAGGTCTTGCAAAGAATTCATTTGGAAGAAATGTAACGGAAAAGACTTCTGAAATAGCTAAGGATAATGATGCAATATTTGCTGTTAATGGAGATTTTTATGGATTTAGAGATGAAGGATATGTGATGAGAAACGGTTATCTGTATCGGAGCACAAAGCGAAGTGGAAATAATAATGAAGATTTGGTGATTTACGAAGATGGAAGTTTTGAGATTATCAATGAGTCAGAGGTCACTGCAGGGGAACTTGAAGAGAAAGGGGCAGTACAGATTTTTTCATTTGGTCCCGGATTGATTCAGGATGGAGAGATTATCGTGGGAGAGAAGGATGAGGTAGATCAGTCTATGACAAGTAATCCCAGGACTGCGATTGGCATGATAGAACCACTGCATTATATTATTGTGGTTTCTGATGGTAGAACCAGTGAAAGTGAAGGACTTACGTTATATCAGCTTGCGGGGTTGATGAAAGAATATGGATGTACGCAGGCCTACAATCTGGATGGAGGTGGCTCTTCCACCATGTGGTTTAATGGCGAAATCGTCAATCAGCCAACGAGTCATGGGAAAATTAAAGAAAGGAGTGTGAGTGATATTGTATTCATTAGATAGAAAATTTTCAGCAAAAAATATGTTATTTGTTTATGCAGGGGTTACCATGTTCTGTCTGGCTTTTTCAACAATTTATGCGAGATATTCACATAATGTTTCTTCTGATTATATGACGTATTTATTCGTTTGTCCGCTTCTTCTGGGATGTGTGCCGGCGTTTTTGTTGATGAAGGTAAGTGAGATAGGTAAACTGGGTAGAATATCTTATAATGCGTATCATTCAGGAGTTGCGGCACTTACTGTGTCGAGTATGCTGCGGGGAATATTTGAAATTGCGGGAACATCATCAGAATTTCAGACATATCTTACATATGCAGGATTGGTAATGGCGGGAGTTGGAATTTTGTTTTTGTTATTGGAAATAGGCACAAGGTTTATGTGCCGCTTAAGGTAGGTACAAAGCTGCGTTGACAAATCCATGAGAATCCAATATACTTTATGATAATGTGGTGATGGGAGGGAAGTGCGATTATGACGGAGTCATAATTGTCTATCGTATCGCCCGACCTGCCGCCGATGAAATGAGGGCTTATCGTACCTCAAAGAGGTACGATAAGCAATACATATTATACGAGGAGGTAAATCGATGATATTTCCAAAATATATACAGAAGAATGATACAATCGGTGTCACAGCAGTTTCAGATGGTGTAGAAAATGAACTTGACGTTAAAAGATTTGGTAATGCGAAGAAAACACTTGAACAAAAAGGCTATCATGTCCTTTTTACGGATGATGTTTTTAAGGTGGCAGATAAAGGAAAAAGTGCTGATGGAAAAACAAGGGCCGTGGAATGGAATGCATTGGTTGATGACGATCGGGTTACTGCTATTATTTCTGCAAAGGGTGGAAATTTCTTAAATGAAATGCTTGAATATGTGGATTTTGAAAAAATGACTGCCACTCCAAAATGGTTTCAGGGCTATTCAGACAATACCTGTCTTGTCCATACACTTACAACGAAATATGATATCGCATCAATCTATGGCAGCAATTTTGGAGAATTTGGTATGGAAAAGTGGCATACCAGTGTTGAAAACAATTACAGAATTCTGTGTGGAGATCTGGTAGAACAAAAATCCTTTGATAAATATCAGGCAGGATTTTCAGACCGTGTAACAGGACTTGAGGGTTATTTAAAGGACAGTGATGTGATATGGAAACCAGATCAGCAGACACAAAAAAAGACGGATGTTGTAACAATTAGCGGAAGGTTGATCGGTGGCTGTCTTGATGTGCTTTTTTTTCTTCAGGGAACAAAATATGATGGTACAGAACGGTTTATTAACAAGTATAAAGAAGACGGGATTATATGGTATTTGGAATCATGTGAGACAACAGCGGAGATTATGATGATGTTTCTGTGGAAATTGAAGGAAGTGGGATGGTTTCGGTATACAAAGGGAGTAATGATGGGAAGACCACTGTTTTATCGTGATTCTTTAGACACTTCCTATGAAGAAGCAGTGATGTATGCACTTGGTTCACTCGATATTCCGGTTATTTTTGATTGTGATTTTGGGCATTTAGGTCCAAGAATGACCATGATCAATGGAGCAATTGCGTCGGTTCGCGTTGAGAATGGAAAAGGCATATTGAACTATCATCTATGATTTTAATCTGATGATAGATGACTGCAGATGAGATGAAAAAAGCAATCTATTCCTCAAAAATAAGATTGCTTTTTTGCACATCATCACAGATGTATTATTCAGTTTCATAAATCGCACGTTCACCGCCAATGTATTTGTACCTTGTTCTGGCACATACGACATGAGCATTTCCAATCGTATTCTGCTTTGTTCTGACCGGAACTGCAACAGGTTTGAGGTGCATGCCAATGAGCGTATCGCCAATATCAATTCCGGCGTCTGCCTGTATGGATTCAACAGCAACCGCATGCTCAAAACCGGCATAAGCAGCAGTTGAAAAAGAGCCTCCGGCCTTTAACTGCGGTACAACATTGACAATCGGAAGTCTGTGTTCCTTTGCACACTTTTTGTCTATGATAATTGCCCGGTTTAAGTGTTCGCAGCATTGTGCTGCAAGATAAATCTGCTTTGCAGAAGTAATTTCATACAGAGTATCAAATATTGCTTTACCAATTTTTTCACTTGAAAACGAACCAATCTCATGGCTTGCCACTTCACTTGAAGAGCAGCCGACAACGAGAATATCACCGCTTTGAAGTTTAGCAATGTCTAAGAGTTCATTTACCACTTTTTTTGTATCTTCTATTATATTAGTTACATTAAAATTTGTATCAGTTGATATTCCATTTAACATAGAAAACCTCCATATCAGTAATAAACTATAAGATTTTGGCATAGTAATAATACGAAGTAATTGAATGTGATCAATTGCTTTTCGCCAAACCAATCATACATCAAATCAACTTTAAAATCAATGCAAACATTTTTTTTTGTATATTCCTTTGTGATTTACTTATAATGATAAAAGAGATTATGAAGAAATAGGGAGGAACATTACAATGAATGGAAAGTTTGATTTATTATCTGATAAGGATAAAATGAAATACGAAATAGCAGAGGAGCTTGGGCTTCTTGAACAGGTGAGAGAGAAGGGCTGGAAATCATTATCAGCAAAAGAAGCCGGCAAAATTGGTGGAATTATGACAGCAAGAATGAAAAAGTCAATGGAAAATAAAAACAATCGTAAAATTTAGAAATGAATTGAATATTAGAAGACAGTGTGATAAAATATCAAAATCTATTAAATTTTAGTAAACAAAGAAGAAAGATACTGTTTTTTTGACTTATATATGTTATTATATAAGTATAAAACAGAAGGGGAATCGAAATTTCACAGAAAGTGGGTGGTATTATGAAATTTCAAAGAATAAATGAAGACACGATAAGATGCATAGTTTACAAACAGGATATGCAGGAATATGGAATTGCTTTGGAAGATTTTTTTAAGGACAAAAGAAAGATTCATGATTTTTTACATGAGGTTGTAGAAAGAGCAGAACGGGAAATCGGCTATACCCCGAAAGAAGGGATGTTATCTATGCAGATTATTCCGTTGAATCCAAACATGATTTCAATCACATTCTCAGAAAATGTGGGTGACAGCTATGACAATATTATGAACAATATCAAGAATACATTTGAGAATTCAATGGGATATGACGAAGAGGATGAGATCGATTATATAGATGAGTATGATGATGAAGGTCAGGATTACGATATCAATGATGACAATGAGTATAATGAAAAAAGAAATTACTTATCAGATGTGAGTGTGGCGAAGCCACAAGTGGTGATGATTGCAATGCAGTCAATAGAAAGACTGGCAGATTTTTGCAGGATACTTGGAATCGTAAAGACTGTGACAAGTGAATTGTACTATTTGAAAAGCAAAGATGTGTACTGCCTGATTATAGAAAAGAACAGATTGACAGAGCAGGACATGAGGCATATCTTAGTTCTGGCAGTGGAATACACATCAGACATAGTGGACGATCAGAAGGTGATCTGTTATGTAAGAGAACATGGAGAAACGATTATTGACAAGAGTGCCTATAGAATTCTGAAGCAGTATGTATAGTGCAGAATATAAAAACAGCCGGATTGAAATTAGAAAGCAGTATGAAAAATCATACTGCTTTCTTCATTAAATAAGCTTCGTCTTTTTAATAATTCCCACTCCGAGTGCATAAGGACCGGTATGGCAGCCGATGGTAGTTCCAATTCTTACTTTGACATTATTGTCACATATGATTCCCAACAAATCCTCCAGCTGCTTGCGAAAGCCAATTTCTTCTTCGTAATTGTACCCACAGGCAGTGACAAAATTAAAGTCTTCTTTATGATTCTCTGGTTTTTTGAAAAATGATTCTATGCATGAAAGAACACTGGCAAGTGATTTCTTTCGGCTCCTTGAGATTCCACCAAGAGAAATATCACCATTCTGCATGATGATGGTAGGGCGGATTCCAAGCTTATCTCCTGCAATCACAGCAAGTTTACCAATTCTTCCGTTTTTGATCAGGTATTCCAAGGAACCGACAGTGAAGAAAATCTTCCCCGAACTTTTGATATTTTCTAATTCTTTTACTGAATCTTCAAATGATATACCACCATCTCTCAGTCTGACGGCTTCATTCACGAACAATGCCTGACTAGCGGTATTGAGTGTAGAATCAATCACCGCAATTTTTGCATCAGGGTAACTTTCGGTAAGAATATCTTTAGCAGCAAGTGCACTATTATAGGAACCACTGAATTTAGCTGAAATCGTAGTGCATATAATTGGCATGTTTTCCTTGACAAATGGAGTAAATGCATTGATATAATCCTGCACGGAAGGTAATGATGATTTTGGTACGGCATGTTCATTGATCATTTTGAGGTAAAATGAATCGTGATCAATTCCCTCACCTTCTTTTAGATAATTCTTTCCATCAAATGTCACATAGAAAGGAACAACTGTAACATTGTGGGTGGTCACATATTCTGTTAATAAATCGCATGCTCCGTCGCTTACAATTTGATAATTCATAAATGCCTCCATGTCATAATGATAATTTATCACTGTAGTTAAGAATAACCGAAATTAGTCAGGCTTTATTATAACATTTGACATTCAAAACCACAAGAAATTATTTTGAAAATACTTGTCGAATAAATCTAAAATATTTATAAACTGATTCGGTAGAGGGTGTGTTGTTTTGTTAAAAAATATTCACATATTTTTCATAGATTTATGATATAATAAAAAGGCTGTGTGATTAGAACGGTTGGCAGTAAAAAGAAATAGACTTATGAAAGGCAGGGAGGAATCATCTATGTTTAGGATGTGGGCAAAGGTATTTAAGCAGAATCATATGCTGAAAGATACAGTGATTTGTAATGATGATTCTGAAATGACTAGAACAAAGAAAGTTCTTAAGGCACTTGAAGAGATTTGTTATGAATTTGACATCGGAAGTCCGATATGGCTTGAATGCAATATTGCTGAATTCAAGAAAATAAGCCGGACGAGATTCAGAGCAGATAATTTTATAGAAGGAATCGATTTTGATTATCTGGAGATTCAGGTGATTGAAGAGGATAGTTTTTTTTGATCATGACATATTAGGAAGGATTAAAGTTCATTATGGAAGAAAAAAAGTGTAAAGAGGGATGTTCACGGTCAAGTTGTGATTCATGCTCAAAAGCAATGGAAAATGTTGATGGTGAGAATTGTAACAGTAATGTTAGGAATGGGAGTAGCAAGAAAAACGATAAGAGCAATATAGGAAAAGTGATTGCTGTAATGAGTGGAAAAGGCGGCGTGGGAAAATCGTTTGTGACTTCATCTATTGCAGTGGCACTTAGCAGGAAAGGATATAAAGTAGGAATTCTTGATTCTGACGTGACAGGACCATCGATCCCTAAAATGTTTGGAATGCATGAACTTGTAACGAGTGATGGAGAAGCATTGGCTCCGATTGTATCATCTTCTGGAATCAAAGTGATATCGGTGAACCTCCTTCTTCCGGATCAGGAAGAACCGGTGATTTGGAGGGGACCGGTAATCTCAAGTGTTGTCAGACAGTTTTTTGATGATGTATATTGGGGTGATCTTGATTACCTTTTGATCGATATGCCTCCGGGTACAGGAGATGTTCCTCTGACTGTATTTCAGTCGTTACCGGTTGATGGCGCAATTGTGGTTACATCACCACAGGAACTGGTGCAGCTGATTGTAAAAAAGGCATATCATATGGCAGAAAAAATGAATGTCAGCGTATTTGGTGTGATTGAAAACTTTAGCTATCTGGAATGTCCGGATTGTGGAAAAAAGATAGAGATTTTTGGAAAAAGTAGTATTGATGAAACGGCAAAAGAGCTTGGTTTGAAAGTGTTAGGAAAACTTCCGGTTGTTCCGCAATACGCACAACTTGCAGATGAAGGACGGTTCGACGAAATTAATGTGGAATATCTTCAGGATGCGGTTGAAAGTTTAATAAAATAAGATGTAACGATGAGGCGAAAGGATTATTGATTTATGAGCAAGAAACATAAAAAAGGAAATGGCAGAAATCAGTCAAAAAATAAAGCAAAGACTGCCGGCAAAGAAGAACAGATTTCGAGGGAAGAATTAGAAGAGTTAATTGAAGAATTGCAGAGCAGTGAAAAGAAGCCGGTTGATGAGCAGAAGGCAAAAGAGAATAAAGGACTTGCTGATGACCGGGATGAAGAAATAACTGGTGAAGCAATAACGGATGAAGAAGCAATTGATGATGAAATAACAGATGAAGAAACAAACGATGAAGAAACATCAGATGGAGAGAACGGAACAGTAACAAAGAAAAATGAGTCCAAAGATTTGCAGGATGATAAGAAAAATGCAGTAATCAAAGAGATTTTTAGCTGGATTAAAGTTTTTGTGGTTGCGTTTGTAGTAGCATTTATTCTCAGCAATTTTGTTATTGTGAATGCAAGAGTGCCGTCCGGTTCAATGAAGAATACGATTAATGAAGGCGATAAGGTGATTGGATTTCGTCTTTCGTATCTATTTAGTGAACCAAAGAGAGGTGACATTGTCATGTTTTATGCACCTGACAAAGAAAACACCATATATATTAAGCGGTTAATCGGTTTACCTGGTGACAAAATTGTGATACAGGATAACAAACTGTATATCAATGGTGAATTGATTACAGAGAATTATGTGAAAAATCCATGGACGAGTAATAAAGGAACATTTGAGTTTAATGTCATTCCGGAAGGAGAATACTTTATGATGGGTGATAACAGAGATAATTCCAATGACTCAAGAGCATGGTGGACCGTTAAAAAGAATAAGATTATTGCAAAAGCGATTTTCAGATATTATCCTTCATTTACGAAGTTTAAATAAATTGTATAATTATGGATGAAATGGAATTGGATGAATGGCTGCAAAGAATAAAAAAAACAGTATAGTGAATAATAAGCAAAGTACAACTGAAAAAAACAAAGATGATAAGAATCCTAAAAAAAGTAATAATATCATTTTTGCATATTCCGCATTAGAGCAGAAAAGACATGATATTTTAAGTCCTGTGGATTGCCTTATGATTTTTTTAAAGACATTTCCTTTTGTGATTCTGGCAGCAGATTTGTATTCATGTTTTATAAAAAGATTAAGCACACAGGAGTATAAAAGAGTATTACTGATTGCCGGAGGATTCATGATCCTTGGTATGATCATTAATGTGGTTTTGTGGATTAACAGAATTTTCTATGTTTATATGCTTGATGAAAACAACAATTTTTACAGATTGAGAATATCAAATTTCTGGTACAAAATAAGAAGGCAGACACAGCTTTTAAATCCCTATGATATGGTAGGTGGTCGTCTTACGAAGGTGTTTTACATGATCAGTAATATCAAAAGTGTATTACAAAATATTTCGGATACCGTTACATATGATGAACTGATTGCGATGGGGCGGTTAGAAAAAATCAGCAATATATCAGATGTCAGTATCACAAAAAAGCGATATCTATTTACTGCCAAAATTGTGGACAGGGAACATAATGAGGGAATCACAAAAAAAGTATCTATCAGCCGGTCGTATGAAAATGACAGAGTTTTGTTAGGATATTTAAAGAATGGAGTTCCGGGAGAAGAAGAAAAGATCAGTGATATTATTTTAGAGCTGAAAAGTGAAAAGACACCGTTAAAAAGAACGATTCAGTTCACCATTACATGGAGTTGTATTGTTGCATGGTTTGCAGTAATCATCCTGTCAGGCGATTTTTCAAAACTGGCAGGGATCAATGCCGGTGAATATGTGAAAAGTATCATCAAAGAGGAAAATGGAATTGAAAAAGAAGTGTATATGTCAGTTCATAATAATAAAGACTATTTTGCGGTAGCAGATTACGGAAAGCTATACAAACCCATTATCGTTGTATATGCGTTTGTTGAATTGATTTATATGATTAACAGATTTGCGGATGTTCTTGTAAAGAAAGTGATGAAAGAAAAACAGGAATCCTGATGTGTGGCTGTTGTATTAAGAAAAAGACGATGAGAATCAGTGCTGTATATGGTATGAATTAGCACTGTAATATCGTAAAATTACTTAGTACAACAGCCGCTTTACACTATGTTAAGTATACAAAATGCACAAAAG
>CACYDA010000150.1 GCA_902773095.1 uncultured Lachnospiraceae bacterium
GATATTAATTCAAAAGTGTTCTATTGTATGAATGATTTTATGCTCAGTGACAAGTCTGAAGCATATTTGGGAAATAACAGCACTTCGAATCGTGATTCTACTGACTCGCTTGACTCCTTACAGTTTTATGCGGATAATATTAAAACGGATGAAACGTCAATAGATGCAAAATTTTACTTTTTAGGTGGTAACTGTTTTGTTCGAGATGACTTGGAAATTAATGGAACAAACAGCAGTGTGTATATCGGTGGTAACTATTTTGGATACGGTTTCAGAGATCGAGATCACAATGGAGTAGAGGATGATACATTAGGTGCTGACTATGTTGCAAGAAATGGTAATGATATTACTAGTGCATTAGAAAAAGAACATAGTGACAGTAGTTCCATTATCATCAATGGAAAAGGAGCCCTTGTTAATTTAGCATGTTCAAGTAATAGTGTAGGAAGTATACTTACCCCTGACGGTACAACTGCTAATATTGGAGACTTACGAAAACTGATTCTTCTTGGTAGAGCATATATTGACCTTGATCCAAAAGGTACCAATTATACATATATGACTGGTGAGTCTGTTTCATTTAAAGGAAATCAGCAGGTTTATTTGTCTAGTCTTTTAAGAGATAATGAACTTAGAGGAAGTAAGATTACATCCAATCCAATGATGGAAACGGATATTAAAGCATTGGCAGGTAAGTCGAATTTATCTGAAATTAATATGTCTACAGATTTGCTTCTGAATCCGGATAATGTGATAACAAAGGCAATCAGAAATAGTACTGTTGCTCCTACCGGCTCAGTATTTTTCTACAATAAGGTGCTAAATCCTGCACAGCAGACACAAGACTTCCAAAAAATATTTGCACCGACAAACACAGATTTGATTGATGCGGAAAAGAGAACAGCATTAATTGAGCAACTGGGTACGTCAAGTCTTGATGTTAGAGGATTTTTGTTGCCGGACACATTGAAATTATATTCAGTGGGTACGATTATGAATGTACGTAGAAGTGGTGCAGCGGTATCTGTTACAAGACCAATCTATGGTGCAGCCGGTGCAGGTATGAATGTATTCGGTCAGGATACTGATGAGAGAAAAGAGAGTGTTACGAATTTTGTAAAGGTGATTAATAACAGAATCGGACATCTTGAGACTTCATTAAAAGACTTAAGTGAAGAAACTGTACTTCTTGAAGATACCAGTTTAGCAGATATAAGAACATTAGCTGAAGAAGAGTCTACACCTGGGGCAATCCCTTCACCTTATGAGTATTATATTAACAGAGAAAAATTACTTGATTCAGTTAGAAATTCTAGGAAATCGTTGGTATTAGAACTGCCGATTTCAGCTACGGCTTTAGACACTTTTGCTGAAAATGCTGCCATTTATGGATGTACCGATTCACAGGCAATTGCACTTAATAAGCGTTTATGTGAGATTCTGATTAATGCAGGAATTCTTGCAGCTGATTACTCTAATTCCTCAGTATTGAAGGTAGGAGTTATATTAAGTAATGATGCCAGTGGTGGTGTTACCGAAACAATTGATTTGAATGCCGGTATCGTTGTAAGTGAAAAATCAAGCTATTTGTCACATAGTTTTGAAGGTTTGATTATGAATCACGATAGTATTGTACTTCATGGTAGTATTAATGTGAAAGCGAATGAGGATCTTGTTGAATTCTTATTCACAAATGTTAAGGAATTGAGAGATGTGTTGTCAAGTAATGTTGGTGTTACACCTCCGGTAACTACTGGTTTTGTTGTTGGTGATGGAAGTGATATTAAGTTAAATTATACTGATTTGGTTAAGAAATCAAATTGGAGAAAAGATAATAACTAATTTGTAACAGGTAAATTAGATGAAGGAGTGGGATTTTATTGTGAATGAACAAAACAAAAACAGAGGATTTTCGTTAATTGAGATTTTGGTTACAATTGCGGTTTTGGCGATTGTGTCAGTAGCATCCATGTCGATTTATTCATGGATAAAATCTCACCGGTTTAAATCAATGGTTGAGAATGTCAATGATGCGATAAGTGATACAAGATCGAGAACGACTACAAAAGAAGGATCTTACGAATTAGTGATATCAAAAAATGCTTCAGATGGTAATTTTATCGCAGAATTGTACCAAAATCGTGGAGCTTCTAATGAAAGGATTGTAGAGAAGTATACAATAAGCAAAAAAGGAAGCATATGGTGTGGTGATAAAGCAAATAATGGTGCTACTACTTATAAGGTAGAAGATGGTAATAATATTTGCATAGCATTCAGTAAATTAGATGGAAGCATTACAAAGATGGTAATGGAAACTGCAGGTGGAAATATAGTGCTGGATAAAGGAATCATTAATTTTAATTATGATGGATTGACCAGAAAGATAAAGATGATTGAACTGACCGGAAAACATTATATTGAAAAGTGATCTGATTCGATTAATAATATATTAACAGAAAGGAAGGAAATATGTTGGATAAAGCTCAATTGAAAAAATATCAAATTGATAACAAAGGCTTGACCTTGATTGAATTGATTGTATCACTTGCGATATCTTCGTTTGTAATACTGGGAGCGTATTCATTAGTTATGATTGGTTCGAAAAATTATCAGAGAGCCAATATAGTTACAAATGTACAGCAGGAAATATCATTTGCAAGTAATATGGTCGGTGAAGCGATTCGTTCCGGAGATTCAGAAAATTCAATCATTTGGAAATTATCTGACGGGTCAGGGGGTACGGATGTGGTATTATATTTGGGATATAATCCTGCGGCTGTATCTTCAGCTGAACAGAAGAGAGTGTTCCATTATGATGATTCGGAGAATAAATTATATGTTTATACATCTGAAGGTGAGGTCACAGATACGGCTGATTTGTTAGTGTATGTGAATAAGGCTGATGATGTTAAGAAGGAGCATCTTGTATCTAAGTATGTTGATAGTTTTGATTTAGAAAGTGTTTGTGAATCTAGTGATGTAAGTCCTTCATTAGCTGATTATCAAGGCATGTTAAATGTGACACATTGGCCGGCTTCTTATGATCCGGTAACCGGATCAAAATTGATAAAAGTAACAATGACAGTGCAGATTAAAGATAGAAAAGATAATTCGGATATTATCTATCAAATAAGGAATTGATCAGTTTTTTAGAAAAGGAGGAAAGCAAAATGGCTATTAAAGATATTTTTGCCAAGATTAAAAGCAAAATGAATAGTAAAAAGAATATTTGTATAGCACTTGCATTGCTGATCTGCATTTCGTCTGTTGTTGGTTGGAGATTTGCGAATAGGACAAATGCGAGTGTATATATCAAAGATGAATATGGCGACAGTAAACTTGTAGATCATATCTATATTCTTGAGATTGTTGCACGTGAAGGACAGCAGGTTTTAGGCTATACTGTTGATGGACAGCAGCCAATCACAGCGGATGATATTAATAATTATGGTGGTGCTACAGGTGGTACGCTTAATTTATCCGATGCTGACCGGGAAGATTTTCATGCTGTTACAGGATATACAATTACAAAAACACCGATGGCTGGTGGATTGTATAAGTATAAAGTTACAGGTAATGATTTGAAAGATACATTTAATAATAATGTATTAAGCCAGCAGATGGATGCCGGTCAGATTGTTGTGAAGGCAGTACAGGCGAGTGACTTAAAAGTAAGTGACGTTGACTGGGCAGATTTGATTTATATCAATTCAAATGACTATAATGATAATCTCCTATATTACTATGACCAGTTCAAATATAATGGTGCAATGGGAATTGAGCCGAATGATCCGGGTGAAGGATTTAATGGTGTTTTCAGTCAGTTAAATGATAAAAAACTGAAATCGATTTCTAAGATAGTGAAATCAATTGGTTACATCGATAAAGCTGAGGATATAGAGCAGTCAGATTTTGATTTCCTGAGATCTATCTACGCTGATTCAACTACTGAAGTTAATATGAATAATTATCTTCCATGTAATCATGCTGCATATCAGGAAGCATTAGCTGCCAGAGATGAAAGCGAAGCATTTTCAAATGATATAGAAGAAGCAATTAAGGAAATTAATATCTTCCTTGGTGAGGTGAATGAAACAGAACGAGTTGCCGCTGTTAGTAAGATCGAAGGATATTCTACCGATCTTCCAACAACTGACGAAGGCAGAAGAGATTTGGTAGCTGCTTTCCAAAAAGCACAGCTTACCGGATATAAGACAATCAATGATGATGCCTATATTGCATATACAGGTGCTTCAGTATGGGGACGTGATGAGCTTGATATTACCGGGGGTTATACATCTGATAGTATGCTCGACAAAGTGAATGTAACAGAGGCATCAGCCGCAATTGCAAAGTTAGTAGAGTATAAAAATCTGGTGAATGATGCAATTGCTGCCGGTGGCGGTACAGGTGAAGTAGGTGAGGTGGAAAATCCGGAAGATCCTGACTCGAAAGATTCCTTTGGACTAACATTGAACGACTATGCTGATATTAATATACAGATGCAGAAAGCTGATTTCGGTACAATCTATTCTAAATACTCATTTGACTATTATAAAGAGTTTGTAAGTGCAGAGTTTGCATTTACAGGCACTGCAGAAGATACATTAGCACTTAGAGATAAAATTTCGGCTGTGAATAATACACATAGACAGGAGATTCTTGTCAGATTTGCTTCACTTCCTACAGATGCTGATAAGATTGAGGCATTTGAGTTAACAGCGGCTGATGATTTTGCAATAATGGATTTAGTAGGATATAATAAATATTATATTGAAAATTATATTGCTGCTATAAAGACACTTACTGATGCTAATGCATTTATGACAGGTACTGCTTATGATGAATCAAAGATGGTTGCTTTTATTGCAGATGTTAATAAAGAAGAAGTCTATGAAAAGTCTGTCTCATTAGGAGATCTTTCATGGAAAACAGCAATGGCAATCTTTAATAATGTTTCTACAGAAAAGACAGCATTGATTTATAATACAGATTTGATGACAAGTATTGATGCCAGAAACTGTATTGGAAATTATTCAGAAGATTTGTCAGATAAAGTTGATTTGAATACATTTATGAAAGAAAATGGTCACAGAGAGCTTGACAATACAAACAATATGTATAAGATGCTCTTAATGTTAAGACAGATTCAGTATTCATATTTTAATTCTGACTTGTCTGATAAGATTGATGCGTTTGGTAATTACTATCCAAGTGGCATTGAGAGTGGTGAGGAACCCATTGTAAGTTGGAATAAAGAAACATTTGGTACAGACTATACAAATTATACAAAATACCATGAACCGGATGTAGTAGGTAAGACCTATGATGAATTAGGTACGGAAGGTGCATCTTCTAATTATATCTATAAGAGAATCTACTGTTATTCAGGAAGTCAGTTCTTTGGTGGAAGTATGTTTGTTGTTGGTTCTGACACAGCAGGGTCAGCAAATTATGTCATCACAAAAGCCAGATATTCGAAGACATCTGATAATCAGGTGGTTACCTCAAGTGATTTGTTGGAAGGAGACAATTTTGTACTTGTAAATACAGCTGCGGCTCCTGCGTTTAACAAATATGATCGTTTGTATGCTCATGAATGGGATAATAGTGATAATGGTACACCTAGTGCTTTAATTGTAACTAGTGAAGGTGTAAAAATTGGAACGACAAATTATTTCTATAGATTTCCATTAGATGCTTCAAAGAATTATACAAATTTCCTGCTTAAAACAAAGTCAGATTGGAGTGGTGATAAAACTGCTGACTGTACACCAGGTAAGTCATACGGTAAAACACCTTCCGAAATTATAGGTAAGCTTTATATACTGGGAGGATATAACATTAGTGAAGCGCCTTCTTCAACAAAATATGCGATTGCAGGTATCACAAACTCTATTAATAATGGTACAGTAGAGTATTCCGGTAAAATGAATATGAAATTCTGGTCATATGCATCAGAAGGAAATGATGTAAAAGCTAGTTATACAATGTATGTAAATGGAACTCCTGTCTTTAGTGGAAATGATGGTGGTGTTCATCGTACAGAGAATTATGCTGATGGAAGTAGTCAGCCGTTTAAATTAAATGATGAGATTAGCATTGTCGACAGCACACATGTTCAGGTTGGAGATGATGTTATTGAACTTAAGGATTTATCCGGTAATGCTCTTACCTTAAATACTGGTTCTGTATTATCTATCAATTTACAATATGAGTTAGGTACATTTACTGTAACTAGAAATTATTCATATAAGAAAATAGAAGAAGTGTATAGAATGAGTATAACCAACTTCTACGATGGTGGAATTGTCGATTTCGCCGGTGGAGTTGATATGAAATTTGCATTTACTGGTGATGTTACGAACGTACAGTATTCATATGGTGGTGGTTCATACACAGCTGTAACAAATGGTTCTGACGTATTATTTGGAACTGATTTAACAGAAGGTACTAGTGCAACGGTTAATGTGAGGTTTACTGCGAATGGAACGAATTATTCTGCATCAACTACAATCAGAAAAGTTGCATTTGAACGTGAGAAAAACTTTATTTCAGGATTTACAGAAACAAATGTTTCTAGTATGTCATATAATGATTTACTCTCATCTGTTGATAATGATACAATTATGTCAGCAAATAAAGGTGGAATTATCAGATATCTGTTAAGAGTATCTCTTACAGAGGTTAACTATCCTGTTAATATATTAGAGATTCAGCCGGCTGCTTCTGTTACTGCATATGGTGGTTTTGATGGTGCTAAGAAATTTGCTGAATATTTAAATATTAACTGGAAAGCTGATGGAATGAATTCTACAAATTACAGTGACTATATCAAGATACAGACAATGAGTATCAAGGAATTTAATACCAGAAATGATGATTTGACAGCAATGTTTGACGTAATTTATTTTGGTAAAGATTCCGGATATCAGTTAACATATGGGAGTACAGGCAGAACAAGTTACCTTGATACTACAATGAACGGTCTTGTTTATACCGGAATCGGTGATGAATATAGTGTGTTGCCGTTCCTTCGTGGAGCTGCTGCCGCAGATTATAATTATAATACCGGTTGGCACGGAGTAAGTACTACACATGATTATGGTACTGATGCAGGTACTCCAAACAATCATTGGACATCATATGAGGAGTGGAAGAAGTATTTCACTGACGGCTTCAGAGGTAATACAAACCCAGCCTGGAATTTACCATATGATCCTATGACTACAGGTGCCAATGCCAGCGGTTCAACAACAGGCAGGTACTATACAATAAAGAATGTAAATACAACTACAAGATTGTCCGGTAATGATCTTACTGTCATGAGGATGAACGATTTGCTGGATTATCTCAAGGCAGGTTATCCGGTTTTGATGGAAGATGAAATTCTTTATTGTGACAATGACTATTGGATTGATTATGATGGTAATTTATCTAATGCAAACAGATGGAGATATGTAGATAAGTATTCAAAATTATATAATTTTATACTACAGGCAAAACAGCTTGGTATGGATGCATACGGAAATTATACAGACAGCTCTCAATTTCTTGATGGAAGAACATATGCGAGTCTTGTAGCTGTAAGTACAGCTGCTACCGGTGGAAATCCGGATTACGAAACACCGGCAAATAAATTTAGTGGTGGTCTCAGTTATGCATACAGAAGAGTTGCAAAACCCGACTTTGAATATGTAAGTGGTCCGCTTGAATATGGTAAGTACGCATCCGGTGCAGAGATTCCGAAAGGAAATATCGGTTCCATCATTCCGACAACATCTTCGGATTACACCAGATTTAATATGGTCGTTAAGATTAATAATAATGGTGGTGTTGATAAAAAAGAA
>CACYDA010000151.1 GCA_902773095.1 uncultured Lachnospiraceae bacterium
AGAGTATATGATTGATGAAATGCAAAATCAGATTTCCGGACTGCAGAACGAAAATTCCGGATTAAAAGGAGAAAACTTGAATTTGAAAGGCGAAAACTCTAACCCGAAGGGCGAAAACTCTAACCTGAAAGATACAATTTCACAAAAGAATGAACAACTTTCAAGGCAGGAGATGGAACTACAGCAATTACGTGAACAGCTTCATTTCTATCAGGAAAAAAACAAGAACTGATCATTCATTGGATTTGGCTAAAGATTTAATCAAATAGGGGAAGTTTGGCTATTGATGTATGCCGGATAAATTATTATAAGAAGAGAATGCCGATTATGACTTTTTTCAGCATTCTCTTTTTACATTTTTACCTATTTAAACTAATGATTTACAAATATTTCAATAAATTTTCCAATCTGTTACTTTCTGTATTTCTCACAAAATCATCTTCACTGATTGATTCTGTTTATCATGATTCTCCTGCATGTCTTTCCTGATAATCGTTCTCGATTTCTTCTTTCCAGCCATCATTTAAAACTGCTGTCATTGCCATTGGTTCTGCCTTACAACTTCTCACTCTGGAAACTGCCTTACTTAACACATTAAAATTCAACTGTGTTCCCGCACTATCACATTCATAGTTGACTGCCCTGTCAGCACTTATTCCAAATTGTCCTGCTACTTTCACCGCATCAATGTTAGCTCCGAGGAATAAAAACTCCCAACCATGTTTCTTTTTCTTCTTTTCAACCATATGTTTCACTTTTTCATAGCTATACTCTTTGCTCGAGTTTTCCATACCATCTGTTGTAATGATAAATAATGTTTTTTCAGGTCTTTCTTCTTTTGGAACTTCTTTCTGCTTACCTGAAATATAATGAATACTCTGTCCAATTGCATCCAACAATGCCGTACATCCTCTTACAAAATATTCCTTATCAGTTATTTTGCTTACATTTTCCAGTGATACTCTATCATGAATCTTTTCCACCTGATCATCAAATAAGACTGTTGTTATGATTGCATCTCCCTCTTCCTTTTTTTGTTTTTCAATCATTGAATTGTAGCCCCCAATCGTATCTGCTTCGAGTCCGCTCATGGAACCACTTCTGTCCAGAATAAATACGATTTCTGTTATCCCTTTTTTTGAATTTTTCATAATGATTACCTCCATTTTCTCTGTGTTTTATTAACTGCTCATTTGCAATATTGATTTCTTTCCGTCCATCAATCTTGTATTTTTATCAATCTTGATTGTAATATGATTATACAGTAGTTTTCTAAGAAAATGGTCGCCTGCCGGGAGACATTTTACGCAATTCCAAACGTTGGTTATTTGTATTTTTTATACCACAAATGTAACTTTTCTATTGCAGTAATTGCACATATCATGGTATATTCTTAATGTTGTTTATTTTAAATACGAAAAGGAGAATACTACAAATGAAACTAGCAGTTTTAATTATCTACTTCGCCATATTGATTGGCATAGGTCTGTACTGCCGAAAACATGCTACAGATGTTAACGGTTTCGTTCTCGGCGGTCGTTCCGTCGGTCCATGGCTTACTGCATTTGCATATGGCACATCTTATTTTTCAGCTGTTGTATTTGTGGGATATGCAGGACAATTTGGCTGGAAATATGGTATTGCAACCACATGGGCAGGTATCGGTAATGCCATTATCGGTTCATTACTCGCATGGGTGATTTTAGGAAGAAGAACAAGAATTATGAGCCAGCATCTTGACTCAGCAACAATGCCACAGTTCTTTGGAAAGAGATTCGGAAGCAAAGCATTAAAGGTTGGCTCGTCCGTCATCATTTTTGTTTTCCTTATCCCTTATACAGCATCCCTTTACAATGGACTGTCAAGGCTTTTTGGAATGGCATTCGACATTGATTACTCTGTATGTATTATTATCATGGCTGTTCTGACAGCAATCTATGTCATTGCCGGTGGATATATGGCAACAGCAATTAACGATTTTATTCAGGGTATTATCATGCTTTTTGGTATCGTCATTGTTATTGCCGCAGTAATTAACAGTAAGGGCGGACTGATGACTGCTCTTGACGGACTTGCAAGAGTTTCCGACGAAACCGTCTCAAATACACCTGGTATTTTTGCATCCTTTTTAGGTCCTGATCCTCTCAACCTGTTTTTTGTAGTGATCTTAACATCACTTGGTACATGGGGACTTCCGCAAATGGTTCAGAAGTTTTACTCTATTAAAAATGAAGAATCCATCAAAAAAGGAACTATCATTTCTACCATTTTTGCTCTGGTTGTTGCAGGCGGATGTTATTTTCTTGGAGGTTTCGGAAGACTTTTTTCTGACCAGGTTGACGTTGTTAATGACGGATTTGATTCCATCATCCCTACCATGCTTTCAAATCTGTCACCTGCATTAATTGCACTTGTTGTCATTCTTGTATTGTCAGCTTCTATGTCAACGTTATCTTCACTTGTCATCGCATCAAGTTCTACACTTACGATTGACTTTTTAAAGGATAATTTTATCAAAAAGATGAGTGATAAGAAGCAGGTGCTTTGTATTCGTATTTTTATTGTTGTATTTATTGCGATTTCATCTATACTTGCATTGATTCAATATAAGAGTAATGTGACATTTATTGCACAGTTGATGGGTGTTTCATGGGGTGCTCTTGCCGGTTCATTCCTTGCGCCGTTTATGTACTCACTTTATTCAAAACATGTATCAAAAATTTCCTGCTGGGTATGTTTTATCTTCAGTTCAGGTTTGATGGTAGCAAACATTTTCTGGCGTGACAGTTTTCCTGAAATCATCCAGTCGCCAATCAATTGTGGTTCTGTTGCTATGATTGCAGGACTGATTATCGTTCCTATTGTCAGCGCTGTTACACCAAAACCTGACAAAGAATTAGTTGATAATGCATTTGCTTGTTATACAAAGAAAACAACTGTTGAACAAAAGACTGCCTTAGGCGAATAAGAAAAAAATCCAGCTGACATCTTCCTTTCAGCACCCTTGCACACATAAAAAATGAGGTGCAGCCAAAATTTTTCTTTTGGCTGCACCTTAATTTTTATTTTCCTAATAAATCCCGGTATATTTCCAAATCGATATCTTTATAGACATTAAATACTACTTTCTCAATACCGTCATGGTCTTTGAGATAATCCTTTACTGTCTCCACAGCAATCTTTGCTGCCCTCTCATCAGGAAACATGAATACTCCTGTAGAAATGCAACAAAGAGCAATACTCCTGACACCATTCTCTTCTGCTATCTCAAGACACAATCTGCAGCAAGATGCCAACAAATCCTCATGTCTTTTCGTAAGCGTTCCCTGGACAATGGGACCTACTGTATGGATCACATATCAATTAAAAAAGATAGAAATGCTGCCTGTTACTACTACGCATTTCTATCTTCATTGATCTTCTCTTTATATTCTATTGATCTTCTCTTTATATTCTATCGATCTTCTCTTTATATTCTATTGATCTTCTCTTTATATTCTATTGATATTCTCTTTATATTCTGTTGATATTCCCTTTGTTTTCTGTTGATATCCCCTTAGTACTCTGTTAGTTTTCTATTTTTTGTTCTGTTGTTCTTTTTTGTATTCCGTTTATCTCTTGATAAAGTATTCTTCATACCACACAAGGAATGTGTAGATTGTCCACACTTTTCTCCAGTTATCTGAGTTTCCACCAATATAATCATCAAATATTGCGTTAATCTTATCAACATGGAAGAATTTTTCGGCAATATCACTGTTGAATTTTGCCCTGACATCTGCATTATATCTGTCATCTGCCATCCAGATGCGAATCGGTACAATAAAACCTAATTTCTTTCTGAAAGCAATTTCTTCCGGTAATACTTTTGCTGCAGCCGTTCTAAAGGCCACTTTATTCTGTTCTTCATTCACCTTATACTTTGAAGGCATTCTTGAAGCAATATTAAAAATTCTTGTATCTGTTAACGGCATTCTGATTTCAAGACCTGCTGCCGTACTCATCTTATCTACATTGAGATAAATATCTCCTTCTAACCAAAGCTGGATATCCACATCTGACATCTTTGTAAGAGGATCCAACCCTTCCGTTTTCTCATAAATCTCTTTTACAAGATTGATTGGAAGAACACCTTCATAATAGTTTTTGAGAATTTCTTTCTTCTCTTCTTCTTTCATAATATTTGTATTTCCAACATAGAAATTTTTCAGGTTATCTCCATATCGCTCTGCATTGCGATACATATTGTATCCACCAAAAAACTCATCCGAACCTTCACCGGAATAGCAAAGCTTTGTGTGTTCTGCTGTCGCCTTACATGCGATTGAAAAAACAATGGCAGAAGCATCGCCAAGCGGCTGCTCCATGTTGTACATTACATATGGAACTTCTGCAAAATACTGCTCCGGACTGATTAAACATGTATTATGTCCCCTGCCTAACAAATCTGCCGTTTTCTTTGCCAGTTTTGATTCATCAAATCTCTCATCCTCATAACCACAGGAATCTGTCATCTGAGCATCAGACATTGCAAGCACATAAGAAGAATCTACTCCACCTGAGAGAAAACTTTCTGCCACTTCACCCTCTTCTTTCACTTCAGGGATAATCTTTTCTAATGTCTCATGGATTTCATCTGCCCATTCTTCTAAAGATTTACTATCATCCGGATGGAATGTCGGCTCAAAATATCGCCCAATCTTCAAATCTCCATTCTTCCATGTCAGATAGCATCCCGGCATCAGTTTTTTGACACCCTTGAAAAATGTATCTTCACCACCTACATAAGTAAGCGTCAGATACAATTGAAGCATTTCTTCATTCAGTTCTTTCACAAAACCATCCTGCTCCATAATCTTTCTGATGTTGGTGCCATATAGAAGCTTTCCGTCTGCTGTCTGATAATAATAAAATGGTTTTGTACCAAACTGGTCACGAAGGCAGAACAGCGAATCATCTGCGTCATTCCAAAGTGCAAATGCAAACATACCATACATATGACCTGCCATATCCTTTCCCCATTTTTCATAAGCAGCAACTAATATGGCCTCTTCTCTTTCAGCACGCGTCAGTGATACACCTATATTTAACTCTTCACACAATGCCTTCCAGTTTCTTAAATGCCCTCTGTACTCTAATACTTTTATCATGTAATACCTCCATCCTGAAGCGCTTCATCGCTTCATGTATATCCTTTTTATTTTTCATCGGATTCCTTTTCAATTTTATCTTCGAGATGGAACTCAATCTCCAACATCTTCTCATTAAATCTGACATAAATCTTTACATAAACCGGCTCATGGTAATACGTTGTTTTTCGATAAGCGATATAATGATCATCTTCAATCTCTGTTAACGTATATGCTCCATCATCTCTCAAAACTTCCAGATATTTTTCTGCCTCTTCATAACCGGCTACATTTTCATAATGATAGATTTTACAATTAATATCTGATGATAAATCCTTCACTTCCAGTTTCGATTCATCAATCTCCGGTTTACTGACAATTCCATAGATTTCTCCTAATACCTGATCCCTGTGATTCGCATAATCAATCAGATAGTAGCCGGTTCTTAGAATATGCCGGTTACCTTTCTGAACAAACGTTGTACCAAGTACCAGAACATAAAACAAAATAATGGCAAGCCGGATTTTTCCATAATCACTTACTTTCATAAGAGACGATTTGTAATCTTCTATCATCCAGTCATATTTGGAATAGTCGAGTTTATGTCCACAATAATCGCAGATTCCACCATTTAATAAATCCACATTGCCACCACAGTGCGGACAAATATATGCTAATATTCCGCCAATTCTGTTACCTGACATATTTCTGACACGTACAGACTGATCAAGGGACATTCTAAGACTAATTTTCTCATATTTTTTCCGAAATCGTCCATTTTCAAAAATAATCAGCCTCATCTTGCAGGAAATTGCCAGTTGATATCCATTGTATTCTTCCCATGCTTTTTGAAATCTCACTTTGACAAGACTGCATTCTATTATTCCGTTATTCTTTCTTACAACATCTTCAAGACTGATTTTCGCAAATGATTCCACTTCTTTCGCTGTATCGGCCATATGGATATTCTTTAACTTGTATTCAAGATTCTGGCAAAAATCCGTTACTGAAAAATCCGGAAGCATGGTTTTTACAACCTTGGAACTCTCTCTCCTGAAAATACAATAAATCACATATAAAATGCTCGCTCCCAAAAAAATCCTAATGAACAACCAGACTCCTCGCGCAAAAACCGGAAGAAAAACAACAGAAAAAGCAAACGCAGAACCGGCAAACAAATAATTCTTTGTCTGATTTTTTGCAAGAGAAACTACAATAATCATTGCCACCATGATCAAAAATGCCAGTACCGTCAAACGTATCACTGTCTTTAACGATTTCAAATACGTTCCTTTTGTCTTCTTGGTAACATTTTCTTTTAATGAATATCCTGATACTTTAAGATCAAAATCTTCTACCTTAAATTTAGAATGACAATAATCACAGCCATCTGTATACGTTGCGATCAGGGCAATATTACCACAATTCGGACATGCTGCATACTGCCCATCTCCTTTCACTTTCAGCAGATCAATCGTGCTGATCTCATGGTCTTCATAGGAATACGCTTTCTTCCCACCACGATAAAAAGAATGATTTGCTATTACATTTTTGCTTGAAGCAGCAAATTCATGATGACCTTCTTCCCCTGTTTTGATATCACTATCTCTATAATAGGTATCAAACTGCTGCATGTACTCTTCCCACTCCTGTGCCCGTCTTTTCTTCTTCTTCACATCCGGTCTTAAAACCGTTTTCTTAGTGATACCGTTTTCATCCAGCCTCTTTTTCGTAAGTTCAATGCTTCTAAAATATGGCTGCGTGACTGTTTCCACCATCTCGTGGCTATTTCTCTCCCCGGCAAAAAAACCGGCTTCAATCATCGGATAATCTCTGATTTTGGTACGAATTTCCAGCATATGATTCTTGCCATTATCGTGATTGTTTATTAATAATCCATCATATTCTGCTCTATTCACTTATTTCTTACCTCAGCAATTTCATACATTTAAGTATATCACAATCAGAATAAACCCACAATGACAAAATTCGACATTTTACCTGATTGACCATCCTATTCTATAGTGCTATACTTGTACTATTAGTAAGCATTATTTAGAGGTACTAATCATATTCATTGATCAGGAAGGAAACATAAAAGGTTATGGACAAAAGAAAAGAAGCAAATATCCGTGTAAAATCTTCAATTACAAATGCTCTATTTTCGCTGATGCATGTAAAAAGTCTCAGTAAGATCACAATCACTGAAATCATTAAAATGGCTAATGTTGCCCGTGTTTCTTTCTATAGAAACTATTCTTCAAAGGAAGACGTGCTCGTCACATTAGTCAGGGATGTCCTTGATAATTTCAAAAATACGGCAGATTATGATTTATCTCTGTACTACCAGCGAAAACATATCGTCAGAGCTTTTGAATATTTTCAAAAATATAAACAATATATTCTCGATTTATATCATTCAGGATTTGGCACTATGTTTCTTGAAGAGTTAAATCTGTTTCATGAGTCAATCGCAGGTTCAATCCCTGCAGGTTCACCAAAGCGCTATGAACTCTATGTCTATATCGGAGCGCTCTACAACACTGGCATCGCCTGGCTGCTTGAAGAGCACCCTGCGCCGATTGAAGATGTGGCTGATAT
>CACYDA010000152.1 GCA_902773095.1 uncultured Lachnospiraceae bacterium
ATTAAACCAATTTAATTTTCAGAAATATTCAATAGCTTCCAATCTTTCAGATTATCATATTTAATCAAATCAACAGTATAGTATTTTTCAACTGACTGTTTATTTCCTTTAATCTTTGCTGTCACCTGCACTCTTTTCGCCTGACTTACTTCATCTATTTTTATATATTCAGATATCGTAACTGATTTAGTCGAGCTATTAAATGATGCAAGCATATCATCCTGTGCTTTTTGTAATGCATCCTGTTTATTGGTACCAGTCAGACCACTTACACTGTCAATTTCAATTGTAATCTTGTAATCATTACCATACGTACCAATTAATCCCTGCTTTGTAGTTTCAGTATTCTTTGCATACGATTTTTTAACTCTGTCATATGATGGACCTAATACATCATTCATAAGTCTGTCATATTCAAATGCTGAAATACTTGCAAATAATTCTTTATCTGCTTCAATCTTTTGCTGAACCGCTTTCTTAGTGACCGACTCATACTGTCTGTATGCGAGTCCCTGAATAAACGGATACAGGAACAACCCTGCCACCAATACGATAATCGCTGCAATAAAGCCTTTAATTACACTTGCTGCTTTATTTTTTGACTGCTGACGTTTGACTTTTTTCGTATTACTATTACTTGTAAAATCATTTTTCTTATTATATGTACCATATTTATTCGCATCGCTTTGGCTTGGCAAAGGTTTAAAGGCTGAACTGTTATTGCCATTTTGTGCGTCTGCATACGGATTGTAGCCTCCCGCTGCTTCTGTTGCCATTCCATTATCCTTATATTGACTAAAACTACTAGATGTCTGTGGAGCTGTTGGCGCACGATCTGCATATGGATTGTAACCCCCTGCTGCTTCCGGCGCACTGTCCGCATATGGATTATAGCCGCCTGCCGCCTCCGGTCCTGGTGTATACCGATTTCCTGCATACTTATTTGCATCGGAACCTGAATCACTTCCACCAAATAAATCACTGGCTGATCCGTCTCCTATACTGATTTTACTCTTAGAGCCTGTATTTTCACTTTCTCCACCATACGGATTATAGCCGCCCGCTGCCTCCGGTTCAGGTGTATACCGATTTCCTGCATACTTATTTGCATCGGAACCTGAATCACTTCCGCCAAATAAATCACTGGCTGATCCGTCTCCTATACTGATTTTACTCTTGGAGCCTGTATCTTTGCTATCTCCACCATATGGATTATAGCCGCCCGCTGCCTCTGGTTCAGGTGTATATCTGTTACCTGCATACTTATTTGTATCAGAATCGTTTTTGTTCTTACCAAACATATCGATACCACTGTAAGGATTACTGCTTTTTACAGGTTCAGATGTATAACGGTTCCCCGCATACTTGTCTGCATCATCCTTGTTATCATTTGTATCATTTTTTCCTGCCAGCTCACTAGTTATGCCAAATTTCTCACTATTGTCGTTCAAAATTTCCGATGAATCATTCCCACCATTTGTACCGGTTGTCGTGTCATCATCATAAAAGTCATTGTCATTATCCAACAAACCTGTATCATTTGACTTGGGAACAGAACCACTTTCATTATCATCATCAATTGATTTTTTTTCACTTTTTTTGCTGTAACTTTCAAATAAATCTATCCCGAAATCATCTTCTGGTTCTTCCTGCTCTTGTGAAACATCGGTTGTAGTATTTGAAGTCACTAATGATTTACCACAATTCAAACAGGTAATATCCCATTCGTGAATCTTCTCTCCACAATAAGGACAAACTCTCATACCCATATCCTCCATTCTATCATTACGTATTAGAATTCTTTCTTAACCTTCTATAAATATAACACATTAAACCCTTTTTATCAATATATTAGAATCTAATTAAAAGCAAAAAGTTTATTATTTCTTACAATCATTCCTCCCTCTGATACACAATCACGTCTCCCTCTTTTAGTATCATATTTTCCGACACAATGACAACATTACCTTCCCTGATCACAACAATAATATTCCATCTCTTTTCTTCTTCAATATCCTTTATTTTTCTCTTCATTAAAGGACTTGATGATTGTATTTTTTTACTTACTGTTATCATTTCTTTTTTATTCATCCGGACTTGCGTGTATCTCTCAACAAAACCGGCTGATATGATACCGGTAGGAATTGCTACCACTCCAACTCCAAGAAATGCAATAATAATTGCCATGGCTCTTCCGAGTACCGTAATCGGATAAATATCACCATACCCTACTGTAAGGATTGTCGAAATACTCCACCAAATCCCTGAAAAACCGTTTTTAAATACCAATGGCTGTGCATCATGCTCTGCACTATACATACATAATGATGATGCAAGCATTAATATCATAATAATAAAAATGGATGAAATAATCTGATTCTTTTTTTCATATAAGACAGAAGTAATTACGTTAAAGGAATCATAATAGGCGTTTATTCTAAACAAATGGAATATTCTTACCACCCTTAGCATTCTAAAGGCAACAAAACCTGACAGATAGAAAAAGGGTAATATTGTCAATAAATCAACAATTCCGTCAAATGAACCCATGAACTTTAGTGCCGCCTTAAAGTGAGATGTCTCATGATATAAAAACTCAGATGTCCATATCCTCAACAAATATTCAATAAAAAAATAACCATTGTTACCGTTTCGATTTTTTTCAGCTGACTCTGGTACTTTGTAAGCTCATCAAATGTTTGAAGAAATAATACTGCTATATTGAGCAATATGGCTATGACAATAAACAAATCAAATGTCCTGCTTGTAATATCATCCCTCTTCCCAATTTGGATGATATCAAAAACACGTTTTTTAAAAGCTTTTTCATTTTTCATCTTAATACCCTGCCTGAATTCAATCGTACTACTATCATACACATTGTATCATGAAAAAAAATAGTTGACTATTACATTTTTTCTTCAGAACAAACAAACCCCATCCCATGATATTGATTACTACAATCTACCAATACCATAGGATGGGGAAAGGTTCAAACTCCAATCAGTTCAGCATTATTCAATCGCGATATATTTCTGTTCTTCAACTTCTTTCTTCTTTTCTTCTTTCTTTGGAATATCAATCGTAAGAACTCCATTTTCATATTTTGCTTTGATCTCATCCTGCGTTATTTCTTTGCCCACATAAAAACTTCTGCTGCATGAACCAAAATAACGTTCTCTGCGGATATACCTCTGTTTTTCATCTTTTTCTTCATTTTCTGATGATGTTGCCGCGCTTACTGTCAGATATCCATCTTTCAATTCTGCCTTGATGTCTTCCTTTTTAACCCCAGGAATACTCATATCTATTTCGTACTTCTCATCATCTTCCTTCACATCTGTTTTCATCATGCTATTCTTTTCTTTATATCCTGTAAATGGATAAAAAGAAAAATCATCAATCAGGTTCTCTCCAAAAATACTAGGCATCAACATAAGTCATTCCTCCTTCAATCATTTTATTTTATATAGTATAAACAAAATTAGCGATATAATTACTATTGAATTACTTTTTATTATATCTGTTCTCTTTGTTATACATGTAATATAACACTTATTGTTAGCACTGTCAATAGGTGAGTGCTAATTTTTTTAAATTTTTTTATATTGGAAAAGAATCTCTTACACACAGCATTCCAAATCCCTGTTTCTTTGATGGCAGCATTTCTCCCGGAAGCCTTTTCGCGCCACTGATTAAATAACTTTTCAGTTTTTCTCCGTATAAATACGGATCATTATTATTCACAATGCCCCATTGCATCAATAATGCTGCACTCCCCGCTACAAAAGGACATGCCATTGATGTTCCTGATTTTGCTGTCATACCACCACCAACTGCTGCTGACATAATATTCACTGCAGGAGCAATCAAATCCGGCTTGATCTGATTTGTCAGTCTTGTATAACCTCTTCCTGAAAAATCAGCATAGGAATAACGAAAGGAATTGTATCCTCCTACGGATATAACAGATACACTTGTGGATGGGATCGTAAGTGTAGTATCAGGATCCGGATTAGCAAATCTGGTATCTTCATTCAAAACAGCTGCGTCGGGCATCCATAAATCGACTCTTCCACTCACAACTGTTCCTGCTCTGACGCTAATGCTCCAAATTCCCGATGTAATATAATTTTCCGAAGCAAGAAATGGTATAATTTCGAGATAGATTTCCTGAAATCTGCTATACGGCGACGGTTCTCCACAATATACTAACAATCTATTATTTCCAATCTGCGTATTTAAAACTCCAGGCAAAGTGTTAATCTGAATCCCACCAAACTCCCCCGGTGCAAAGACTGTGAATTCAAATTCATCTTCATATGTCTTCCATATCTGAATATTCAGGCTTCTCTCATATTCTCCTACACTAAATGCGATCGTCTTTGTACCTCCTGATTGTAGGATTTCTTTTGAGTGACCGGCACTTGCTCCCTCGTTTCCCGTTCCGACACAAATGCTCATCTTCCAAAGTGTTGACAAATTATCTATATATGTTTCTAACAATGATGTCCCATCATGGGAACCATAAGAATTGCCAAGACTGATATTCACCGATACCGGCATCCCAAATCTGACTGCTGCTTTGTATACGTAGTCAACAGCCTGCATCAGCTCCGTTGTTCTTGGAAATCCATTCTTTGTCAATACATTCAATTTAACAACAAGAAGCCGGCTTCTCGTTGCAATTCCTACATTGTTATTTTTATTATCTGCAAAATTACCTGCCATGATTCCTGCCACATGAGTACCATGTCCTGAAACATCCCGCGCAGGTATCTCAATCCCTGATGTATATGTATAGTCATTAATCTCTCCATTTTGTATCAGCTGATTAATCTCTTCTTGCGAGAATACAGAACCCATACGATACCCTTCTGGTGGATTACCGGGTATATTCTGATCCCATATTTCCAAAATTCTTGTTGTACCATCTTCGTTTCTGAATGCATTATTAAATATATCGATGCCACTGTCAATTACAGCACACAATACCCCTTCACCATATAGTCCTCCTCCTGAAAACCCGGGAGAACGAACAGCATTAATACATGATGCGGTAATACCATTCACCACAGAAAGATACATACTCTTTGGCATTTCAACATAGATAATTTCCGGAAATTCACTCAGTCTTCTTGAAATCACTTCCGGTGCAGTTATTATCGCATAATTTCCCTGAAGATATACAATTTGCGCTCCATACTGAATCAAAAAATCGATATTCCCCACATATCTTACGATTACTTCCCATGTATGATCACTCTCATTAAAACCGACATCAAGTGTTTCGCTTTGACTCCTCTGTGTTTCATTTACATTTAATGCCAGATTAAACATAGGCTCATATTTCTGACTCACCATCAATTTCCCCACAATTGATAACATTTTCTGTTATCAGCTTATTCTTTTCTCTCTATATTATATGTAGCAATTGATATTCAAATTATCTAATTGAAAAAAGAAAAATTGTATGCTATGTTTAAACATATTACTAATGAAGCACAGGAGGTTTGTATGAGTGAATCCGCAGATATCAAAAATTCTTCATTGCTGAAGCTAGGCTGGCCTATTTTTATCCAGTCACTTTTATCTATGTGCCTGGGATATATTGACACATTAATGATCAGCAGCTATTCTGATGCAGCTGTTGGCGGTATCGGAAATGCTAATCAGATTACAGGATTTCTCACACTTGCCTTTTCCATTATTTCAAGTGCAACAGGTGTCATAGCAGCCCAGTATTTAGGTGCAAAACGAAAAGAAAAACTAAATGAAATCTATACTGTATCAATTGCATTTAACCTCGGACTTAGTGTTATGATCAGCGCGATTATTCTTCTTTTCAACTCCCAGCTCTTAAAACTAATGAAGGTTCAGCCCACTATGGCAGATGATGCTGCAATTTACATGAAAATTGTTGGTGGTTTCATTTTTGTGGAGGCAGTTTTTGATACATTTTCACAGATATTAAGAAGTAATGGTATGACGAAAATTGGCATGATCATTGCCATTATTATGAATGTTTCAAATATTATCGGAAATTATTTATTCTTATTTGGTCCATTAAAATACCTTGATTACGGAGTAAAAGGTGTTGCCATATCAACAGCTGTCAGCCGTTTGATCGCACTATTCATTGCAATCATTTATTTCAAGAAGAATATCGATGGAACTATTTCTCTCAATTACCTTGTTCCATTTCCTTTTGATATTCTAAAACTGCTTTTGAAAATAGGAATGCCAACTGCCGGAGAAAACATTTCTTATAACATTGCACAAATTATCATCCTGATGTTTGTAAATTCGTTATCGGCGGCCGCTGTTAATACAAAAATTTACGCACAGATCCTAAGCAGTTTTGCCTATTTGTTTTCTCTTTCCGCTGCGATGGCTACTTCTATCGTAGCAGGCCATTCTGTTGGTTCAGATGATTATGACTATGCCTATAAAAAAGTGTTACAAACGTTAAAATATTCGATGATGGTTTCTATGTTCATTGCTGTTATCAGTTTTCTGATCAGTAATTGGACTTTTGAAATATTTACTGACAATGAGGAGATTATTTCCCTTGGTCATAAGATTATGTTAATCTGCATTTTTTTGGAAATAGGCAGAACAATAAATCTTGTCATTATTAACAGTATGCGTGCAGCCGGCGATATTAAATTTCCTACCTTTTTAGGTATGGCTTCTATGTGGGGAATTTCCGTATTATTAGGATACCTGTTTGGAATTGTAATGGGATATGGTCTCATCGGGATATGGATTGCAATGGCTCTCGATGAACTTGTACGTGGCGCAGTTGTATTCATCCGATGGTTAAAAGGAAGCTGGCGCGGCAGAAGAATTGTCGATAAAATCGAATAAATGATGAAACTAAAAAAGGTGTCTAAAAATCAGACACCTTTTTCTTAACTATCACAATATGCAAAACTACATTTATGCATTACCTCTTCATTAATACCATGTAGAAATTGTATAAGTACTTGAATCTACAAAATCTGTTCTAACAGTATATCCGTCACTTTCATCGCCTTTAATCTTGATCACAATCGCATCCAAATTTTTTTTGTATTTACTATTTGTATCTGTATCATCTTCAAATACATTAGACAATGCCTGTGCAAAATCAGTAGTACCATCATTCACCATACCCACATCACCGGCTTTGATTATATACTCTGCTTCCCTGTCAACAGATAACATACTGATTGGACAAGCACCATCTACAGAAACTTCAACAATGACATTTTTCACCTGTTTTTCAATCTCGTTCCTGTTAGATTTATCGGTTTCTATTTTGGATTTACCAAGATACTTTGTCAGGTTTGGCGCGATAATTGCAACCAATACAGCCATAATAGCAATAACAATAATAAGCTCAATTAACGAAAAACCATCATTATCCATTTTTTTCATACATATCATCCTTTCCTTTTGCAACTTAGAAATCCTTCATACCAATATGTGCGAAAGTATATACATCATATACCGTTCTTTTGATGTCTTAACCTGATGTAGTCAACATGTATACGCAGCCAAAGATATACACCTTCTCCAAAACATATGTGTCTACTATTATTTTCCCCAAACAGAAATTAAAATTTGGTTCATTAATAAAGCAACGTATTTGTCACGCTATATTCTATTTCATTCTACCATTGATGTTCTAAAATTTCAAGATAATTCCCAAAATTAGTGAATAATAATATACATAATTGTAAACTTTCTGTAAATTTTTGTTAAAGTGTATATGTATTAGTTTCGATATTTTTTATATTTTATTTTTCGTATTATATTATTGCATATGAGTATTTCGTTTCAATTATAAAGAAAATGATAAATTCGTATATTCTCCTATGAGTTTTGCTGCTTTTTCAAGTTCTTCCGGGGTATGTTCAGACATGAGTGCTACTCGCAGTCTTGCTTCCCCCTTTTTTACAGTCGGATACCTTATGGCCGATATATAAACTCCATGATCATACAGATACTCTGACAATTCCATCGCCTTTTTCTCATCTCCTACTACAATAGGTATAATCGCAGTATCTGATGCAGCCTTTATTCCATATTTTGCAAGAGCATTGATGAAAAATTGAATATTATGTCTCAATCTTTCCACTCTCTCAATTTCTCTTTCAATTAGTTCAATTCCTGCCAAATCTGCTGCGATCGTAACCGGCGAAAGAGATGTTGAAAAAATAAACCCCCTTGCTGTGTTACGCAGATAATTGATCAGAAGTTTTGTTCCGGCGACATAGCCTCCTTCTCCTCCAATGGATTTACTCAGTGTTCCCATCTGAATATCCGGTTTTAAATCGCCTCCGAAATACTCTACGATTCCATGTCCTGTTTTTCCAATCACTCCTGTTGAATGTGCCTCATCTATCATCGAAAAGAGATGATATTTCTGACAGATTCTTATGAATTGGGGCAGATTCAATATATCACCATCCATACTAAAAACCGCGTCACTGACAACCAGTCCTGTTGCTTGTGGATGCTCTCTGATTTTCATTTCCAGGTCTTCCATATCATTATGCTTATAAATAATACATTTTGCTTTTGACAGTCTGCACCCGTCAATAATACTGGCGTGGTTTAATTCATCACTAAAAATGACATCTTCTTGCTTCATCAGTGCTGAAATCACTGCAAGGTTTGCGACATATCCCGTATTGAATACGATTGCCTCCTCACACCCTTTGAACCGGGCGATTTTTTTTTCCAGCTTTTCATGTAAATCGGTATTACCTGTCGTAAGTCTCGAACCTCCGGAACCAAATCCATATTGTTCAATGACTTCATGACATTTTTGTTTGACATAAGGATGAGCTGTCAAATTAAGGTAACTGTTGGATGCCATCAAAACCAATTCTCTGCCATCAACTGTAATATGTGGACCCTGAGCAGATGTAATTGTATGCATGGTACGATACAGATGATCTTCGTGCAATGACTCCACCGTTTTTCTCACTCTTTCCCACCTGTCAGGTTGATTGTCATACTCTTGTTCTTCTGAAGAATGAATCCTTGCTTCATGAATTGAATGATGATCCATTTTTTTGATTCCACGTACAATGACTCGCCTTTTCTGTAGGAATTCAATCGCCTCTGTGGCACTTGCCAACTCATGGTCAAACAAAAAGATTCTTCCTCCATTATCGCTTCCCGGTTCTTTGATTTTCGTAATACGCCTATATCCATGCATCTTTGAAGCGACATAACCAGTAACATAATCCGGATCATCTGAAATACATATTTCTCCAATAATCCCCGGACAATTCATCACTTTTGTTGCAAGGACAATTGCCTCTTCATAGTGATTTTTCTTATTATTTACTATATTTACACTTGCTTCACCATCATCCGGTCTTTCCTGATCCATATAAGTAGCGCGTATTCCACGCATAAAATCAGGCTCCATTCTTTTCATGGTCCTGATATCAAGCAGCATTGCCCCCCTCATGGCATAGGTTTCAGAAAGAAAATCCATTACTTCATTAATTCGATTAATCTGCAAATCTTTCAAAAAACGAATGATTTCTTTTCTCCCTTCTTTTGCCGACCCGGTCTTAACCGTTGTCACAGAAGGAGCATCCAAATAAAGGATATCTGCTTCATCGATTTTTTCTATCTTGAGATTTAATAAATCTGCATTCCCTTTAGAATGGTTCAATCCCCTCTCTACTAAAGCGTCGGCATATGCATTCACCTGTTGCCTGGAAACGATTTTTTCCGCACCGGATATATGAATCGATTGATCACCTAAATTCCTGCTTGCCCGCATTTTAATGCTGTATTTTTCCATGTTCATGCTCCCTTTTAGTGAAATGTTTCATCGTAGTTTTTGCCACTCATTACTACCGGATTCTCCTCTTTAAACCATGCCTTCATGGTATCAAGAATCTGAATCAGTTCCGATTCTGTAATGACATATGGAATCATCGCATACAGATACTTTAAAAATGGCCTTGCAAATACTCCTTTTTGGCAGGCATATTCCTGATATCCTTTTAATGTTTCTTCCTTCTTCACCTCTATACAGATACAACCTCCCATAATGCGAATATCCGCAATACGTGGATCAGAAAAACCTTTCATCTCGCGAATCATGATTTTTTCTAATTCCTTAATTCGTTCAAGGTAATGTCCTTTTTCAAATAATTCGATTGATTTTAATGCTGCACTGCACGCAAGCGCATTTCCCATAAAGGTCGGTCCATGCATCAGTGCATGAGAAGGATTGTCACTATAAAATCCATTATATACTTTGTGGTTTGCCACTGTAACAGCATGTCCGATGTATCCTCCTGTTAATGCCTTTCCCAGTACAAGAATATCAGGCAGCACTTCGTCCGCCACAAACCGGTACCCGGTTCTTCCAAATCCGGTAGCCACTTCATCAAAAATCAATAATACATCATACTGACTGCATAATTCTCTGGCTCTCTTTAAGAACTCTATCCCATACATCCTCATTCCTCCGGCACCCTGCAGAAGTGGTTCTACAATAAAGCAGTTCAGCTCCTGATGATACTTTTCAAATGCCTGCTCTAATGCCGGTATCTCTGTTGGAATATGAATGCAGTTTTTCTTTTCACCATATGCCTCCAAAACAAAATGATAATCTTCATCATCCCCTACTTCCATGGCTTTAAACGTATCTCCGTGATAAGCATGTGTCAAAGCTAACACTTTTGTTTTCTCTAGATTTCCGGCATTAACATAGTATTGCAGTGCCATTTTAAGAGCCACCTCAACACCCACACTTACTGAATCCGAATAAAAACAGTAATCTAAATCTCCCGGAAGCCATTCTTTCAATTTGTCGGAGAGTTTTGCCGCCGCTTCGTGTGTCAATCCCCCTAACATCACATGTGCAAACCGGTCTAACTGTTCCTTGATAGCTTCATTTATCTCCTGATTTTTATAACCATGGATCATACACCACCATGATGATACGGAATCAATCAGTTTCTTATCTTTTGTATAGAGA
>CACYDA010000153.1 GCA_902773095.1 uncultured Lachnospiraceae bacterium
ATCTGCCTCTGTTGCATCCACTGACTTTTGTGCCAGAAACAGTGGATCGCGCATTATCTTCTTTACCATCAATCCCATCCCGTTACTGAAAACCTATAAAAAGTTATAAACTTTTATGTTTCATTCCAACTTCATCGTGTATGTTTTTGATTGACCGAAATCATATCTACTCACAAGTTCTAGTACACTCCCACATTTACATTTGATGTAATTAATTTTTGCGAATGTTAGTTAGTCTATGATTCAACTTTAAAAGTTCCTTTTCTCTTTTTATAATATTACATGTTTTGCAGTAACTTGCTCCTTTCTTTTTTCATATCTTAGATGTTTGCGAAACGCTAGTTCAAATAACGTATGTTGTATATTGTGCATAAAAAGCATAAGCAGACTGTAAAACAACATCGGTACTAAAGCACCGTACTTTGGTGCTTTATGTACCGTTATGTTGTTTTACAAGCGAAAGTGTGTCTATGTTGCATTTGTGCATTTTGTATACTTAACATAGTGTAAAGCGAAGTTTCGCAATTACCTATTTCATATCTTTTTGAAATGGAATGCTGTAATCTACGTTTGTGTTTTTCTAATTTCTTTGTCTTTTGTGTTTTGTAGATGTTCTTATAAGTGTTTTTATCAGAACATACAGCTAAATTCTTAATACCTAAATCTATACCAATACCATCATTTGATGGGAGAACAGTAGGATCAACTTGTTCGTCCATGAATAATCCATGATTTCCATTACACTATGCATGTTATCCGGGATAGATGCTTTAAGAATCTCTTTCAGTCGTTCCGGCTTACTCTCCAAATAAGCACAGAATCTCTCCCATCCATCTCCATTTAGAAGAACGTCTGCATTATTTGAATTATAAACATCAACCTGCTTTGCGAAAAAATCACTTAGTGCCACTGCAAAAATATGACGCAGGATAACCTTCTCGTTGCGCACCGTAAACAGTGGAATACCAATCTTACCGGTGATCATGTTTTCCGGATTTTTATAGTAAGTAAAGTCATGAGAACTGAGCTTTGAGTAGGTTAGAGAGAATGCGGCTGCATTCTTTCCACGACCTGCACGACCGGATCTCTGGACATAATCAGGTGTGATAAACAGTATGATTTTTACGAATGCAAATACTTTGACCGTCCCATGACACTTGAAGAATGCTGCCAGGAAAAGGAACAGCTAGACAATATAAAAGGTATCACCTTATCGGGCGTAGGATTTGTCTGCACCGGGGGATTCGCATCCGATGCTGTCGGAAGATTTCCTTATGTGGGGCATGTACATATAATAAACACCGTCGCTCAGAAAGAAATCAAAACGGCGGTGTTTCTTTGGGTTTTACAGTTAGCATAGGTCAGAATCTGCATTAGATTATGAAGCTTTTTTCACCCATCTATTCTTTAATAGACGTCAGATAAGTCTGGATTTCAATGTCCTTTTTATTACGAATGATATCTCAGAGGGGACGTTCTCTGTCGTAACCATGGACTGTATTACCCATATTCGTCTGAATCTTAGAAATCCCGACCTCATACCATTCATCTTTAATGTAAGACACATGAATTCCTTTTTCTTCAAGATGCTCGACATTATATACTTTCGGCACTGCAACTGTGATATAAAAAAGCTCCCGATCACTCATTCCATGAAGATAAAGCGCAGTCTCATATGACAGAAAAAGTGAATACAGAAAGTGTAAATCCAATTCAGGATTTATAATACTTTTATGTATTGTTCTTTATTACAAAATTATATTTTTTAAAAAAAGAACGCTTCAAGGTTTTTACTCCTGAAAGCGTTCTTTATGATGGAACTATTCATAGTTCCTTTTTAATTTATTCACTCAAATATTTCAATATCCAAGAGATAATTATTTATTTGCGATAGCTGCCTGTGCTGCTGCTAATCTTGCAATTGGAACTCTGAATGGTGAGCATGATACATAATCAAGACCAATCTTATGGCAGAACTCTACAGAAGATGGATCTCCACCGTGCTCTCCACAGATACCGATATGAAGGTTTGGATTAACCGGCTTACCAAGTTTGATAGCTGTCTCCATTAACTTACCAACACCTGTCTGATCAAGTTTAGCAAATGGATCGTTCTCGAAGATCTTTGTATCATAGTAAGCATCTAAGAACTTACCAGCATCATCACGAGAGAATCCGAATGTCATTTGTGTCAAATCGTTTGTACCGAAGCAGAAGAAGTCAGCTTCTTTAGCGATTTCATCAGCTGTAAGAGCTGCTCTAGGAATCTCGATCATTGTTCCAACTTCATACTCAAGCTCTACACCAGCTGCTGCTATTTCAGCATCTGCTGTCTCTACTACTACTTTCTTAACATACTTAAGCTCTTTCACCTCACATACAAGTGGGATCATGATTTCTGGTTTAACTGCCCAATCAGGATGAGCTGCTTTTACTTCAATTGCGGCACGGATAACAGCCTTTGTCTGCATCTTAGCAATTTCAGGATATGTTACAGCAAGACGGCATCCTCTATGACCCATCATTGGGTTGAACTCATGCAATGATGTAATGATGTTCTTGATTTCGTCTACTGATTTGCCCTGTGCATCAGCCAATTTCTGAATGTCTTCTTCTTCTGTTGGAACGAACTCATGAAGAGGCGGATCAAGGAATCTGATTGTAACAGGATTTCCTTCCAATGCTTCATAAAGTGCTTTGAAGTCTCCCTGCTGATATGGAAGAATCTTTTCAAGTGCTGCTTCTCTCTCTTCCACTGTATCTGCACAAATCATCTCACGGAATGCAGCAATTCTATCTTCTTCAAAGAACATATGCTCTGTACGGCAAAG
>CACYDA010000154.1 GCA_902773095.1 uncultured Lachnospiraceae bacterium
GAGTTCGTCACCGTCGGCGCAGACCACTCAGCATTTCTTTCAGGTTCTGTCAAGGGTGGCGGTCGTCTTGCAGGAGGCTCCGATGTTCCTTTTAGCTTTGCAGCGATTCCTCTTAATAATCCTGATAATCAATTTTCCGTATAATAGATATTACACGAAGTGCGTTCCTTGGGCGTATTACTGCGTTCTTAGCGCGTATTTGCGTTTTCCTTATCGCGTATCGATGTTTTCCTTCCGACGGATTCATGTTTTCCTGACCGCGAAATAATCATGTTATCTTCTTTGGGAAATTCAAATACCAAACTCATCATGTAATTTTGGATCCTCTGATTTTGGAAGTGATGGCTCGTTTGACGGAGTCGCAATACTAGAACGTCTCATCTGTATACCTTCCAGGAATTTTTCAATGATTTGTTTTCGCTCACCGAAATCTACTTCTATTCCTTTGCATCGGAACCACTGCTTGAAGACCTCAAAAGAAATGAGACGGTTTTGGCTTAAAATAAACAATAAGCTGACGTCCTCAAGAGAAGGATCATTTATCTGTTCAAGACAATCCCGCATGATTCCGTAAACATAAGGAGAAAAGACGGTTTCATTTGGAAGACTATACCGAACATTTAGGAAAGAATAAGAGAATCCGGTGGTATTCAATTGGTCGGATAATGCCTCATCTGCCTTCTGGGAAGGACATCTCCACTCACGCTTTTTATAATAATACTGAACCTCAGCAAGACAGATCATATCGTTTGTCATATCGCACTGATTAACCAGAATTAAATCCAGGCACTCCGAAATCACACCTTTATGGATATTTTCAGAATCACAAGGTACAAGAACAAACGCAACATTGCTGCTATTCTTTTCACGATCTTCGTCGATCTTATTCAATAAGCACCACAGGTCTATATATGCAGGGCTGTAATAGTATTTTCCTTTGAATTTGACAAGTCCTGGAGAAAAGAAGGGTCTGCCTTGCTTTTCAACGATTTCAAGGCCGTATATGATGCCATCAGGATAAAGATGATACTGTATTTCAGTAATGTGCGTCTGATATTCCAGCTGATCGAGCATTTCCTTGCTTAACAACATCCCGCTCTTGAATTCGACCGATGTTGACCTTGCTATAACCATAAGAAATCACCTCATACCGTCAAAGAAACCCGAAGCGGTTTCTTCATAATTATAATACTTACCTTTGGTAATACGGTATTCCTGCTCGTTTCCATGAATGATTTTTTTAATATAATAGATATAGAATCCATAGCCGTCATAGTTAACGGCAGGAACAGCAGTGATCCATACACGGCTTTTAGTTGCTTCATCAACGAGGGAGTCGGCGAGTTTTTTACGGACATCTTCCCAGTCAATAGAATCGGTCCCTCTCTTCAGGACATTCACAATCACCTGCGGATCCTTATTGGATCCATCTGGCTCATAGTCACTAATGGAAAGATTCAGTCTGCGAACTGTCTTTTGCGAATCTTTTATCACAAGCATAACTTCGGTGAGCTGATCCTTAATCGGATATAGTTTCAATTGTGAGAGTCCTTCTTCTTTTATCTCAGCAGGAATATCTCCCATTAAGTCAGAGAAATGTACACTGTAGATTCTCTCGGCAGAACTGTATTTTGAGATAAGCTCTGTCCTCATATTCAGTCTTTTAAACATGATATAGCGAATACTGCCATCAATACAGCGCTTTTTCAAGGAAAGACTTTCAATATGTTCGTTGGTTATTTCCATCAGTGCACGAAGTCGTTTGCCAGGAATAAATTCTTTCAGCAAGTCATTGAAAAGATTTATCTTACAGGACTGTCCGGAAAGACGATAATATTCATAGACCTGTTTTGGCAATCCGTCTTCAATATTCAGAATACGGTTGAGCAGTGAATATATGTCGCCGAAAATTACTTTTCTAATCTCTGTGATGGTTATTTCAAGGTTAAAGGGATTGTCTAATCTTATGAGTTCATCGCCTTCGATTTTATAAAGGTAATTTAAACTCAGATCACCTATCATCTCGATCGCATCATCCCACTTGTCCTTCTTTACTTCCTTTTCTTCACGGTAGAAAATGATTTTTACCTGATCAGCGAACTGCCATAAATAGTAGAAGTTTCGCTTGACTTTATATTTGTCTTCATCAAAAAATCTTTCCGACATATTGTTAAACTGAGTGGGTATACATTCTTCGCAGGTTTCGTACAGTTTGTCAAAATCTTCGTAAAGCTTATCGGTGTTATACTTTACTTTATCAGCTTCCATAAGAAGGTCATTTTCGGAACGCTCAAGAACCCTGTTAATGTCATCCTCACTGATAAAGCCTAGTTTTGCCGCGATTTTCATTTTGACGAGCTGCATGATACGGAATGTGATATTATTGCCTCCGTAGTTAAAGTCTCCGTTAGTAAACTGCGTTGTCATTTCAATTACGTTTAACTGACCGGATGATTCTTTTGAAAAGCGGTATTCACAAGTAGCAAGGTCTGTCGTGCCGCCTCCGCAGTCAATGACAGCAACATTCCCACTGGATTTGATCCTGTCCTCCGTTTTCCTTTTCTCTGGACCTGCTTTGTATTTGGCAAACTTGTCCGCGACATAATCAAATAAAATAGCTCCTGCTTCATCAATTCCGTCTTCTATGATTTTGTATTCGGGGAGCATTTCCTTTAAAAGAGTGATGAATTTATGCTTAATCTTTACCGGAGCCGTAAAGTGTAGTTCATAGAATTTGACTCCAAAATAATCCTCTGATAATGAAATGATATGACGAATATACTCATTGACGATTTCCTTTTTTTTAACTTCAAACGTATTTCCGTTAATATCGAATACGTCAATTGTCTCCGGATAATAACTGTCTTCAATCAGCCAGTGCTTAATCTGATAGAACACAGACGCTGAAGATTCATAGTTTCCTTCCCGCTCCAATGCCTTTGCCTCAAAGCCGAAACGGTACTTGATATGATTTCTGTCCTTGCAATCCTCCACAAAAACAACCGTCGGGAAATAGCTTACCAAACGATTATTCTGCGTAACATCTGAAAACTCCACAAGTTCAGGTTCAAATCCATATTTGTCTTTAATTCTGTAACTGCCAGACATCGTGTTGCTGGTACCAAAGTCAATACAAAGCACATGGTCGCTTTTTTCCATGTCACTCAACTGAATCTGAACCTTTTTGGTGTATATTTTCCCCGTCAGCATTCCGTCTTGCTCTATCAGAACTGCAAGATTAAATTGTATCTTGTTGTGGAAAGACTCAAAGTCAATGTTCTTTTTCTCCATGATAATCAAGTCGATATTTTCCTTCCGGATAATCCGACCGACGGCAACAACAAGCTGCGACTTACTGTCCAAAATCAGCACATTGTTGTGGTTTATACCCGCAATAGTACAATTTATCCGGAAATTGCTGTTGAGCGTAACCGGCATGTTTTCGAATAGTACAGGTGCTTTCAGTCTGATAGTATTGTCCAATACGGGAACTAATTGTTTATCCGGATTTTCAAAGAATATCCTTGCTTCCTCAAGCGTCATAGATTGCGCAGTAGGGGCTTTCACAGAAGGCTCTTCTTGGTCGGGAAAACTGTCCGGAATGGTCGGTTGCTGAGACTGAGCGGGCGCATAGATTACTTCAAAACACTTAAAAAAGGCTCGTACTTTATCTTCCCTTTCCGGGAATTCATCATCAACATCGTCCCTATCTATTCCTGTTTCTTCCATAATTTTTTCTGTAACAGGAAGAATTGGAAACTGTTTTTGCATCATAGCTTCAAAAAGTTGTTTATCATCTTCGGGGATTTTGTTGAATGGCTCATTCAACCGCAGAAAATAGTCATTCCATTCAGTTACAATAAACTTAGGTTTACTTTTATCTGTCCTCAGATTATTTGTTTCCATAAACTATCCTCCATCAATTCCTTGCTGTTATGTCACTATAAATTCGCCTGAAGATTTTTCCAAGCTCACTCATACTTTCCGATGTATAAAACAGTGGAACTTCTCCTGTTAAACTGTTTGATTCCGCAGCCTTTTGGGCAATGGAAAAACCTCTTGTGTTTGAAGAGCCGATAAATACAACAGCAAGACGAACATTGTTTTCCAACCTGATATTTGCAGCAATTTCCGCTGAATGATCACCGTAATTCGGTGAACCATCGGTCATCAGAATAATAATTTTTTCGGACATTTTCGATTTCAGTATTTTTTTGTAACTGGTCTTAATGCCGTCATCCATATTGGTGCCGCCAAATGCTTTCATTTCGGAGACTTTTTCCATTAGTAATTCTCTATCAGAAGTAATCTCGCACAATGATCTTCCGTAATCTGAGAATACTGTTATTCCGACATTATGTACGTCGAAGTCTACAATTTCGGAAATCATTCTTCTGCATGCGTTTTTTGCATCCGGGAGTCGTTGTTCTTCTCTCATTGAGCCGCTGACATCTATCAGAAGATCAATTGCCATAGGGGTACTATTACTGAATTCTTTTCTTTCTTGTGCACTTCTGTTCACCTTGATAGTTTTTGTGCTTCCTGTTTTACGATCAGCAGCAGTAACCGTAAGTTGTTCGCTTGAATCGAAGTCAAAAGTAACATCTATCTGCGGAACGCCTTTTTTTGCAGATTGAATATTATCCAATAAAAAGCTGCCATAGTATTCATGTTCGGCAATATCAATACAATCCTCTTTGTCAGGAGCTGCAAAGTAAACCTCAATCACGACTTCCTTTTGATTATCACAAATAGTGGTATACGTTTGTGTTACATCACATGGGTACTTTGTGCCTTTTTGTATTATTTTTGATAATTCATTACCAATGACCTTTACCCCCATTGACTGCGCCACTAAGCCACCGATACCTTCGCCCACTGTTGTCCAGTTTTTTGCCATAATTCCTGCACCTTCTGCGACGGCAGTTGTTTTATCGCACTGAACAGAGGATTTTCTTCCAAGTTTTCTTTCGCACATCTCAATAATCGCCGGAATATAGCAACTTCCTCCAACAAGAACTAGATGTGTAATGCTATCCATCGAATGACCGGTTTCTTTAAAAGCAATAATAGATTTATCCAGTCGATCCTCTATCCGCATATAAAGATCATGACACAGCGAATCGAATTTATTTCTAGTTATTTTATAGCTCAAATGAACCGGTTCATTATTGTTAATATAGAATCTTTCAAATCTCGCAGTAAACTCCTCTACATTTGAAAGCCCCTCTTTTACTTCCCTAGCGCGGTTACGAATTTCTGCTGTAACAGTGAGATATTCATTACGCGGTAATTTTGAACTGTCTTCATCTGAAAGGTCAATGCCTAGATCATCCCCCACCTTATTGAGCAAATAATCATAAATGATTTTATCAAAATCATCTCCACCGAGGGCTCTGTCTCCTTCCTGACTTATGATTTCAGGATTGAGATTATCATCCAAGTGTACTACGGCTGTATCATAGGTTCCACCACCAATATCCACCACAAATACCATTGAATTTGCTGTTATTCCCTCAGCTCCGGCTATTGCTGCTGCAACCGGTTCTGGTCGAAGTCCAAGACAGGTCAAACCAGCCATTTCTGCAGCTTTCTTGGTTTCTTCTTTCTGAATAGCAGAAAATGCTGCTGGAACAGTAATTACTGCGCAGATTTCATCGTCATCATCTAATTTAAGCTTTTTTATGATTCTTGTTTTTGTTGTCTTTAATATTTCAGCCGCCACATCAGTGGGAGTCATAAGTACCGGAGAACCATAGCTAACTGGTAATTCGTAAATCTTATCTCTTCCCATATATGTTTTCGATGATCTAACCATATCCTCAGGTGCATAATTACCATTTATGATTGCATTATTGCCGATTTGAATTTGTTTGGTATCCGGATCAAAAAAAAGCACAGACGGTAAAACATTACCAGAGCCAATAAATGTCAGCGTGCTGATTTTATCTTTTTTTTCGTAGGCAACTAACGTATTTGTTGTGCCTAGATCAATGCCTACATATATTTTTCTTCCCATATTTTCCTCCACTTGTATCAAAATTCATCAATAGGATCTAGGTTCTGGATGTCAACATTCTCAATAGAATGACCTACAATATCGTCCTCTGTATGACTAGTAGTTTCGGATGAATTCCCATTATTTTTGGTATGATTTTTTGAATAGTCTTCGTTATCAAAATCCGGGATACTGTTGTCCTGATCTTTGTTACAAACGCTTGTATGTGATGACACACCATCCTTCGTCGTATTGCTTTCATTCGTATCATCATACACATTTCTTTTACTATTGTCACGCTGTTCCCCAAAACGATCAAGCCTTTGGAGGATGGAATGAAGATTGTCGTTTATCTCCTCTTCAAATTGATTGAGTTTATCCTTTAATTCTTTGTTTTCTTTTTCAAGCATTGCTTTTTCTGCTATCAAACAGTCTTTTTTCTTTTTAGTTTGTTCTTTATAAATATCTCGCTCGTGAGCTAATTCATCATTTTCTTGCTTTAGTTTTTCAATCTGTTCTCTTAATTCTTCTATAGTTCTCTGTAATTTGCGCTGCAGAGTGGAGTGATTATTTATCAATGCTGTTTTTTCATTTTCTAATGAAGAAATTCTCTGATTAATTGAATCTACTTTTGTCTGCAGCCTTTCATTTTCAAGGAGTAGTTCTTGTGAAATAGAACTGAATTGTCGAAGAACTCTTTTTAAGTCTTCAGTTTTATTCTTCATTGGATTTCTCCTCCGTGTCTATCTGTTCTAGTTTTTTCGCAAAAGTATTATATATATCATGAATAAAGGCGTTAGTGCACTCAGATTGTGATCTGCATGAATTATATTCAGTCTCGATACTGTCCACAATAGCTAATCCAACACTTTCCAGTCTTTTTATCTGGCCAATAGTAATGTCATCCATGTCGTACCTCCGTAGATAAAAGTATGTTTTCGTCTATGAACCTTTTTATTTCGTTAGCATACGCCGTTGAAGCGACCAGTCCGTCATCAGTATATTTAAAATGAATACATATATCCCCGTTTTCTATATAGTGCGATGGATCTAATTGAATATATCCTGCATATAGAATTTCTTGCAGATTTACATCAGAGTGTTCTCTGATAGTTGTGATTGTTTGATAGACGTTGATCTTCCATCGCTTTTTTTCTAGCTTTGCTCGCGATAGTTGTTTCCTTTTCCCTGGAAGATTGTAAAATGAATTCCGATTCAATACACATTCAAAGCCATTGCCAATATCAATTCCAAATGACATCGGAATTGAATTACTGACTTCAATGTTTTTCTGTAATGCGTAGTATATTGCACCAGAGGAAACTGCGCAGTAAATCGTATCCAGTTCTTCGGGATCGCCAATAAGTTCTGCATCATCAAACATAGCATGTATTTTATCGCGAAAATACTGAATCTTAGATGTGCCACCTGTCATAATTACTTTGCTGATAAGCCCTGTATCATCTTTGTCCAGGTCATCGGTAGCATCTAGCATTTCCGTAATTAATTTATTGATCTTTTTCCATATTCCGTTTTTTTCAAGTATACTATCCACATTTGTGCGCTTTAATACGATCTTGTTGCCGAAAAAGGAACGATCTATTTCGGGAGTATCTTCATCTTCGTACAAAGAATTTTTCATTTCCTCTGCCGTATCAAAAAAAGTCGGTTGAAGTGACTCCTTATCCAATTGATTAGATAGTATCAGCGTGTTAGATATAGCCTTGTATTTTTCCATTAGGTAATCTGTCAGTAAATCAGTAATATCTTTACCTCCAAAGGATATCCCCGCAGAGGAAATAACTCGTATGGCAACATCATCTGAGGAATGGCTTATTTGAAATAAACAGAGATCCAGTGTCGAAGCACCAAAGTCAAAAACCATTACATATTCTTCTCCATCATTCTCCTCGATACATTCATCAAAAAATTGCTCTGAAAAGAGTGCCGCAAACGGTTCAGTAATTATCTCCAGTACACTGAAGCCTGCTGTTTCCGCACAATACATTAGCATCTTCTTCTGCGCTTCGGAAAAAAGGACTGGAACCGTTAAAATTGTTGGCACATGAGTGTCAAACCGTTCTTCCTCCATTTTTTTATGTATCTGTCTGAAAATATCAGTGATAATCTGCAATGCGTCAAACTGGTATCTATTCCTGCAAAATGTTCTGGAATAGTGCTCTTTCTGCAGTTCCCGCTTGATATAACGAACATAATCCGGGTCAAGGTATTTACGTGCATTTTCCGCTTCTTTGGCACCGAAAAAGTAACGCAGCAGTTTTCCATCATCATTCTCTTTGTAATACACAGCATTTACTGATGCCTTAGTCATTGAAAATTGGTTGCCTTCCAAATCAACGCGATGCATTTTTCTTCCGTCGTAATAGCAGACTTTCAGATTTTGCATACCGAAATCCACGCTGATAAAATTACTCATATGATACATCCCTGTCTGAAGTTCTTATTTATAATATGTGCATTTTCCACACAAAAAAAGAGTTTCCGTTTCACCGCTGTCAGCATAGGATAGAACATAAGGACTCAATTGTATATGCTTAATTGTATTGGGAATACCTCCAGTGACAGGAATAGGTCTTTCAAAATACGTTTTAAAAGGTATAATATTGTCTCCAACAGAGACATTCAAAAGTTCATATCCTGCATCTGAGAGAAATTTTTCAATTATATGCCATTCGTCAACCGACACCTTGGTGTCGCTGCCATAAATATACTTTTCAATTAATTCGTGTACGAGAGTCATTATTTCTTCGGGATCATCAAAATCTCCTGTGTTTAAGATATTGCGAATGCCGAACGTAAACTTTCCCATTTCATAGCTGATGGATGGAAGATTCCCCTCTATGGTTGATGCAAGTTGATAAAGCTTCCTTATGTAATCTTGATCTGGTTCAATAATTCGACGCGATTGAAAAAGAGGAACGGTTTTAGGCAGGGCTTCCGGCGGTACCTTCGGTGAGGGTTCTGGTATCATATACGGAGGAGTTTGCGCGGGAATGTCGTCCGGTTTTACCGCCTTGCTTTCGCTAAGCTTTTCAATTTGTTCCTGTAAAGCCTGTATTTCTTTTTTGTGTCTTTCTTCCATTTGTAGAAGAAGCCCAGAATAATCATTATTGGGTCTTGTATTGGACTGAGCCGCCTCCAATTTTGCAACCCGTGTCGCAAAAATATTTAATGTGTTGAGAATTTCTTGTTCCGCCTCGTCTTTTCTTTCTGGCAAATTTATTTCTCTCAAACACCTCTGCAGTTCAGAAACATCGTTTCTAAGTGCTTCTAATTCCTTTTTGGGAATAGATGGAATGTTCTCTCTGAATGGGATATTCTGCATTTCACGTTCCAATTCGGATAATCGATTAACTATATCCTCTTGACGTTTAGAAGCTATTTTTGGATATTTTAAAGCTTTTTTATATTCATCAGTACCGACTTTATTATTTTTCAAAAGATATTTGGTTAATACAACATTTGTAGTCATAGAAGCAATTATCGAAATGGAAATTATTATCAGATCATGCACGGTATTGTACCCCTTTCAGTTTATCTATAATATGTGCACTTCCCACATAGATTAAGATGTATTATTTTTTCATCATCATCATAAAAACGTAAAGTGTATGGTTTCAACTGAATATGTTTTATTGTTTGAGATTCACCACCAGAAGCGGCAATCGGTCTTTCAAAAAAACTCTTAAAATGGTCTATTTTGTCGCCAGGACTTACATTAATTGGACTATATCCGGCAAATTTCAAAAACTCATCCAGATGCTTCCATTCATCCTGTGACACTTTGGTATCGCTTCCGTAAATGTATTTTTCAATGAATCTATGTACTTGGTTCATAATATCTTCGGAATCATCAAAATCATCTGATCTCAAAATGTCTTCAAGCTTACGTAATAGAGCATTCAACTCATAATTTATTGATTTAGTAGTAGTAATAAGTCGCTTAACTGCATTGATTAGATTTACCAAATAATTCCTATCCGGCTTTATTACACCGGTTTCCAAACTCCGTACTCTTATTTTTTCAGGCTTCCGATAGCGTTTTTCTAGGTCATATAGTAAATCAGCTAGTGTTTTTTGATTGCAGTGTTGACAGTAGACCGGCTCTAATTCATGTATGACATCAATAAAATTTTCAGCCATATTCATACCTCACTTCATCCTGCTATTATTCTGTGTCGCTGTCAGAATTTATTTCTGTATTGAATCCCTGAATCTTATTTCCGCATTGATCAATCAGGTTAGCCGAGAGATTCAAAGTACCGTCAGATTCAATGGTAAACATTACTACAATATCAGTGATATTGATATTCTTTTCAATTGAAATATGATACGTATTGATATGGCGTATTCCTTCATCTTGCTCGGTAAGTGCCTTAGGATAATTTCTGACGTCTTTTTCATAGCAAGGAATGGTTACTCTTCCTATGGATTGAATGTTATGATCAATAGTAAACATCTTTTGTCCGCTAATAGGAAGAGAAACTCCAGCATCAATAAGCATTTCAAATTTTTGAATACCGATACCTGTTCTAACGCCGATTCCAAACTGCGTGGCTGTTTTTTCTTCCACCCGAATTAGCTTTTGCCTTTCTGCCAGCAAAAGAGCACCTTTCGAGATTAAGTCGAATACACTGTCACTTAGAATTACTTCAATTCCATCACCTTCAAATTCCTCCGTGAGCAAACGCTTGGCAAGATCTAATTGGGAACTTCCACCTGCCATAATGATCTTTCTGACATATTTTTTTTGTTTTTTTATCCGGTCTATTATACGTCTAGTGATATCAACGGTTGTTTGTACATATGGCTCTATTATTTTCTCAAAAAGCTGCTTGTCAATACTTACTGGGTAGGTGCTGTCTTGACCGTCTTGTGATATTTGAATCTGAGAAATGTAATTTGCAATGTTGTCAGAGAATGCTTCTTTCATAGATTCAACATGCTTCCGTAAAGTTCGCATATTGTATACATACTCGTCCTCCGTCATTGCGCATTCGTCAAATTCCATATCGTCAGGATCCATACACAAACAGATTCCTTGTTCGGCGAGTAACGGAAGATAGAAATTTTCAACAATGGCGTCGGTAATGGTATTCCCTCCAAGATTAGCATCACCATCTTCATCAACAGAAAAGTAATGACCGTCTGTGTTTTTTTCGATGACAGAAACGTCAAATGTTCCTCCGCCAAAATCATACACGGCTATTGTCTCATCTGAAAAGTCAGTATCCAATGCGGCAACGGCAGCTGCTGTGGGTTCAAATGCAATTCCCACATTTGTATACATTGCTTTTATGGCCGCTTTTTTTATACGTGATTTCCGCTCGGAATCGAACTTTGCAGGAACAGTAATAACAGTTTTGTCCGATGAAGTCATTTCAACAGAACCAAATAGTTTTTTAAAACGAGGCTCTATATATTCTGAGAGAACTTTAGCGAGAAACAGTCTGGCAACGGCTTCACCCTTTAAACGAAATTCTGTTCCGTCTTCTGCAACAATATCGATTTTTTCCATTATTCTGGGTTTAAAATCAGTCACCAGAGCCATACTGTGTGTAGCATCAAAGCCTCGATCGAGCGCTTCTTTACCGATACAAAATTCATCTTTAGAAAAAAAGTAAATAGCTGAACGGATGTATTTTCCTCCAATGGTTTTACAGTTACCTTTTGAATCACGGGTATAAATTACTGTATTTGTTGTTCCAAAATCAATACCAATATTTTTTTTCATTATAAACCTCTCTATAACAGTGTTCCGCATCGTTGCTCTCCTTCAGCAACTACCATACAATCCCATCTTCCTATGATCATAGGCAATGTATTCCATCTTACACAAATATTCATCAGTATGTCAGCGAATAGATACTGACACACTTCATAGAGCTCACGCCGCTCAACTGTTTCCTCAGCTACAAATGAAACAAACAGGGTTTGCTTATATTCATCGAAATAAAACCTAACCCCATCAGGAAAAATCTCCGTTAATATCGTTTCAAAATCATTCATCCGCTTATTGCCTTGCGATTGATTGAACAGATAGAGTAAAATACGTTGTTGTTCCGGCTCATACGTTGTTCTACTGAAAAAGTGCGAAACAATCTCACCGTAGTTTCCGTTTAAAATTGACTCGCGGAGCATTCTGCACCTTAAATTGACATAGTTATATTCACGGATTCTGCGAAGGAAATCAAGAACGTGGGCAACAAGATTCATCTCTTCAGGATTATTTTTGATAAAATCCAAAGACGCTAACAGTATTTCAAGGGAATCTGAGTTACACACTATCGGAAAGTCATCACTGCTGTTAAGGTCAATTTCAGTTGCCTCTTCTGTATTACCGTAAACAGTCAGTTTCGGCGGCAATGAATAAGTGAATTTTTTACTCATTTAGATATCCGCCTTTCCAAAGATATTCAGGAAATTTGTATTGCAGCAAATGAATCACGTATATAATCCGGTCAAATAAGAACGGTTTATGGTCATTCTCAAATATCACATATAGAGTCGGCCTTTGGGAAAATTTAAAATACTCTGTTGGCTGAGGATATTCAAATCCTAGTTCATACGCGCATATTTTCAATCCCTCAACATATCGAGGTGATGCCTCTTTGAATTGAACAAATAATCGAAAGCTTTGAAGATACAGGGTCAGATCTGCCTTGCTGTAAATTCTGTCTATCAATTGTTCTTTTTCAAAATTAATATCGTATACATTCAAGTAAAAGTGCGGTGGGGCAAACTGGTTCTTATTGCCAATCTGATTAATGGATATTTTTGTAAAAGTATTATCGGGACGTTGGCAGTTGTTAGTTGATGCTTCTATGTATCTTGCATTGTTTTCTTGATCATACATATACTTTGTCATCACATTTGCACGGTTGTATGAAATAATATATTCATTCGGCTGCATTTCATATCTGAATGTTTCTCCTCGCTGAATGGGAATCAACGAGTCTTTTTCATCAATATTCCACACAGATCTCCAATCGCAATGCAGATTCTCAAGCCTGTTTCGTGTTAATTGAAGATCAATTGTTTTTGCTTCATTTCCCAGTTCATATGGTGTTTCGATATAAACCAGTCTTCTCAGCATGGGCGAATACGGAAAAATAAATTCAGAAGGATACTGGAGGGCAATTTGATGCAGCATCTTTTCCTTATTTATGAGTACAGGCTTAAGTACCAACGCATATTCAAAACTACCGACAGCAGTAGTTCCACGATATAACCTATGTTTTCCACACAGCGCGGTTATTTCCTCATATTCACCGTCCAGATACCCGATTCCTATAATATTCCATTTCCCATCTTTTTTCATACGGGAATCTGACTGCTCTTTATCCGTCTTAATTCCTAAAAAATCTTCATTTGTAAAATCGTCGGCAACAGACATGTAATGCCAGTTATCACCAAGCTGATTTTGCTTTAAATCAGAACATCCACAGTAAACGGTGTTTTTATACTTTACGGGAGAAGAGATTCTGGACGCAATTTCGTTCAGAATCGTCTCCTGACGGTCTGCAAGTTTGGTTATTATGCTTCTCCACATCGTTTTATCGTCAATATTAAGCGAAGTGTTTTCATTGATAATATTCAATAATTCTGCTTTTATTTTTTTTTCATCGTACATGATAAAACCTTTCCCTCAATTAAAGACTAAAACCCTGTGTGCTTAAATCAATGTTGTTGCCGCTGACCTTTGTTTTTCCCTTGTCCAGCAAAACCTCTGAACTGCCGCCCTTCAGATTAGTGGAACCGTTTTTCATCGACAGACGGCTGTCTCCATTCGCTGCGTTGAACTGATCCTTATCCATATTCAGCTTGGTAGCGCCGGATTGGGCGTTGATAGAGTCCGTTGTCAATTTCGCTGATGTTTTATCTTCAGAGAGACAAATTGACTGATTGTCAAGCTTGATGATGGATTGATCGTGTGACAGTACAATCTCGCTTTCGGAAAAAGAAACGATAGAAGTGCCGATAGCTATGTGTTTTTTTGATACATCCCGACAATTATCCGGAAGCGCCTCTTTCCTGACAGAATTAACCGCAAATGCCTTTCCGTCGGAAATGATGACAATCACCTTATCGTCGACGTCGGGTACCGTCACCATACCGCCTTTGGTCTTTCCGACAATCTGCGTAAGATACGGAATCCACAGTTTCTCTGAATCTTTATCTTCAAACGCAAGGAACTCTACCTGTATTCTTCCCTTATTTTCGGGATCGTTCTGGTTTGTGACTCTCGCCTGGGTAATAATCGGGGGAATCTGATACTTCAGTTCACTTTGCAGATGGGTGCTGAGCCAATAATGAAAGCGTGTTTCATCGTACCGTTCTGAAATGATAACACGATAAACGGTATATTTACTGCTTCTGTAGTGAATTTCAGTTCCGTTCGGGAGCTGCTGCAGGGTATGTATCTGCACAGTTCTTCCCGTTTTATCGGCAGAAATACACATATCCAGAACGGCTCTTTGGCGGTTGGTCTCCTGATCTGAAAACGCGAAATCATTGCCGGACCTGCCGAATAATATCTCACCGTCATCATTTATCCAGAGCCTTTCACCGCACATATGAGCAAGATAAGTCAAAAAAGAAAAATCATCGGTATTGTGCTGACAAATGACTGATTCAATTTTGTCATTCATATGCTGACAGTTGCCTTTTACAACGTAAGGAAAAGACTTTAATATATCCGCATATGTCTTTTGGGGATTTTGAAAGATACGCTCACGACTGTTTTCCTGATGTTCCAGAGATCTGGAAACAATGACAGTGTCTGCCATTGCAACCGACATGCCGTAGTTGATCGTTACCTCAGATACAAAACCGCTCATTAGTTTATTTCCGTTATCAGATACAATCGTTGTCATTTGACGCGATTGAGCCAGATGGAGAAAAGCCTCAGCTTTTTCTGAGAGAATGACGAAAGAGACACGGCAGACGGTGTGCCCATCCGCCTGTGCCTCAATTACAAAATTACGGTATGAAAGGAATTCCGGTATTTTTTCGAATTTCACAGCAATTCCTCCAAATACGTGAATTACTCGTTCACTATTTCGCTCATCGTTTCGCTGATATGATAATTAGGAGCCTGTGCAAGGTATACTTCAAATGTCAAACTGGCACTGCCTTCATTGTTCTCATCTTTTGCAAATATTCCTGATTTTTCGACATAATTGACGCAGAACATCTTGTCAAAGTGATAAGTACGGCGAAAATTACCTGTTCCCTCGCTGTCCTGATTTTTGGATGTAGCGACAATAGTAACCTCACGATATACATTATCTTTTTCTTTTGACCACTCTGCAAGTGATTTGATAGCGTTAAAAGTTTCAGGTCTGTCATCAAGCTTACCGAAAATTTTTATCTCAGTTCTTCCGTTTTTATCGCGGTCAAAAGAATCGACTTTGCATCTGTAGCCGAACTGAACACCTGTAATACTTTCATTGCCGCTATGAGTTTCTTCCGGTTTAAATTCTATTGTATCTTTTGACCCCTTAATGGTCACAGTGTATTTAAAATCCATAATGTACCTCCAAAATTAATTTGAACAGGAATCAGTCTTCTTGAATATCAATATTAATGTCAACCGGCTCTTCGATACCTTTGAAGCGAAGAATCGGCTTTTGCTTCTGATCGTCGAACATAAACGCATCTCCCGTCTGAAGAATGCGGTTTACAATCTCCGGATTGGTTTCATTAGTTGCGATATTGTTGACAGCGTTAATAAAAGACTTTACATCATTGACTGTAGTGCGTCCGAACGAATATGCCCGGTCAAGTAAAAAAGTGAAGTAATTTTTTGTAAGGAAATAGTAGACAGGTCTGGCATTAAGTGTTCTGGAGGTGTAAACAAAAGCATTGTTTTGGTTTGTATCACTTCTAAAACAGAATGCATTTCCCTGCCTGCCTTTCAAACGGGTTGCAACTAAATTATCCATATTCAGACGGCTCTCAGGGTTAAACTTTGCCATAAAAGCACGGCAGTTTTGATCTTCTTCTAAATCAAAGCGAATAAAAGGTCTTCCGTCAATTACTTTTTTACCGAATTTCTTCTTTTGTATCATCTCATTCTGTGTAGCGGCAACGATGCCGGCTGCAACATAAGCCGCGTCAACGTAAATTGACGGAACATAAAGATTAACGCCGTTGACTATTTCTTTTAACTGGCTCTTATTTCTGGGAATAATGGTAAAATTGGGATACGCAAGCACCGTGGCATCAGGTCTTTTAAGTCCCTTTAATTCCTTGTCGTATTCTTCCAGTATTGAACTATCTGCGCCGAAGTTTTTGAATCCGGTTTTTTCACAAGCGTTGAAATTAACAAAGGAGAGTATTCCGTAATCTGCAAAGCACTCAGTGATCAGATTAATCCTTGCGGCAGTGACCGTTCCGTCCATTTTCTGTGACGAGCTGGTTTCTTCGGAATCAGGAAGGTCAAATTCAAACGTAAACAGATCAAAATCACCACCTGAAATACTGTCTTCCCAGGGATCACTTTTATCTGTATTCATCATTGCGGGAAGGACTGCCAGCCATATCCGGTCTTTGTCCTGATTGGAGGCGAACTTCAGATAGTCTGAAACGAGTTGCTTATTCTCAATTATGTCGTCAGCGGAGCAGTTGGCAATGATAACTCCGCTTTCTACTTTTCCATTAGCGCCACCTGCATGAAGGAAAAATTGTTCCAGACTTGCTACTTTTTGAACAAGATAGCCTACCGCATTACAGAACGACTGCTGGGCAGCAAGGTAACAGTTTCCCAGGTACTGCTTCCTTTCTATCAATTCATCTATGGGTAATTCCGCAAGCGCACTGTTATGCTGCTCCGAATAAACTGACAAAAACAAATCTCTGTTAATCTTGCCTGCTGGAATGCTGTCCGCTGTTGTTTCCCATCCTTTTGCGGAAAGAGCTAAGACTTCTTTTTTAGAGGCTTCAATAGCAAGGGCTGGAGTGGGATTTGTCTCATCAAGCGGGATAGCAACCAGATTACCTTCTGAATCCCACTCAGGTTTGCAGGGAATAGCAGGTACGGAACCCATACTCCCGTCACCGATTCCGGCAAGATTGCTGTTACCACCCGTTTTTGTCTCGAGTAATATCTCCATGTCCCTGACAGCAATTGGCAATAAGCGCAAAGCACTGCCGGAGTATTCCATTTTGACATCATTGAATACTTTTTTTGCTAAAGCCATAAACCTACGAGCACCGTCAGGATTGCCGTTTTTGTTTTCATCAATTGCGTTTGAAATAAATTGCTTTACCTCATCACGTCTGCGACGTGCTCTCTTATAAATTAATTCTGGATCAAGCGCTTCATACAGCTTATCGTAAGAAATCTGGTTATTGTTTTTAGCATTTGCAGATTTATCTTCGGCAACATCATGTACTGCTTTATAAAACTCATGTTCACATAAGTGAATCTCATTAGCTCCGTCTCTTTTTTCCAAAGAGTATGTCACCATCGGCTCTCCGTTTTCATCCATAGAGAAAATTTCGTAAGCGGTTGGCTGAAACTTCTCTTTAAATTCTTCAAAACTCTTCACACAAAGCTTATCGTCAACCTTGTCAAGCATCTCTCCTGGTTCAAGTCCTTTTAATACCGTACAGAGATTTGGTGCCTGATCATTAAAGCGTTCAATAATGAGAGTTCTGGAAGTCTGGCTTATGGTTTTAAAATCCAAGATCAATAAAAACATCTCCTAGTTTATATTCAAAGTTGAAAAGGTTTTCCAAATCATTTTCAGATCTTCAGAAACGTAAAGTGTGTTATCATCCAATCTTTCGGAACGAAACAGGTGATACCTTCCAACATTGTTTGACATGATTCTTCCTTTGCAATCAAGGCAATGAATACGCGAAGGGATAACAATCCAGTAATCATGCCGTTCGCCACAGTGTTCTATGGTAAGCGGAATCTGAAAAAGGCCATCCATATCGACAATGCTCAGCGCAGCATCCCATATTTGACGGGAAAAAACGGGAACGTGGCAGTTGATATAATAGAAATCCTTGAAGCTGAACGGACTTTCCGCCTCTATTTTCCAGATCAAAGCGTCATGAGAGAAATATTGAAATTCTCCGTTGGCTGAAAATCGGTCAATAGGTTTTATAAATGGACGAAGTACTCTTTCGCAAGAGTCGGTATTCTGTAGTTTATAAAACCTCATTTTCAAATATCTCCAGCCCTTTTGGGTTATAGGCGGTCAGGATGTCATACATGGGCTGGGTAATATAAATCGTATTGTCTAAAGCAATTGAGCTTTTGAAAATCGAATAATTCCCTGCTTTTCTCTCGTCAATATTTCCGTAATCGTCAGTTACATTGATACGTGGAGGTAATCCCAAAACATACGGAACTGTCACATTTTGAAGAGTATCCCTTACATTCACTGGTACACACAGCAAATGGCTTGTCCCGGCTTTTTTCATCTCTCTAAAGAGCTTTTCTGAAAATAGCGGTACATTATTATCATACAAAAAATCCGGGAATACCGGTCCCCCGTCCGTGTTGGAGGCTGTAACTGTGACTGGCTTTGTACTGATCTTTTGAAATTCAGATGCCATACAGGGCAAAATCAAATACTTAAATTCAATTGGTGGAATTTCAATAAAATCATCCTGCATCTCATTGTAGAACAGTTTATAAATCAATTAAACCACACTCCTTCATCCTTTTGTGAATCATGGCGTTGGGAGAAATATAATTATCTTCGTCTGATCGATTGCTCTCCGCCAGCATTGCAGAAAAATGACTTTTAATCTTTTGCTGATCGTCCGAAGAAATATACTGCATATTTACCTGAGAAGAAAATGGTAAACGAAAAGCATTTAGTTCATCAATTACCAGAAAGCATGTGACATTTTCGCAAAAATCAATAATTCGTTTTATTGTTTTCTTATGATGCGTATCGGTAACAGTCAGACAACTTTTATCTAGCAATTTCAATTGGAAATCGCTATCTCTTAAATAATTGGTGTAATGATACAGTCTGAATTTCCAATATGTCTGTGTTCTGTTTATCAGAATAACCTTGCCGCTACGTGGAATCTCATACGCATAACGCAACGCCTCAAGTGACACAAACCACGGGAAACTTGCTTTGCCGTTGGTTTTGAATAGTTCTAAGCTTTGTTCTATCTCAGCGCAAAGAGCTAGCATATTATCTTGGATAAACCACTTCCGATACACCTCATAATTCTCTTCCAGACAAACCGAGTTGAATTTTATTTGGCATTCTCTCATAATGTCTTCTAGTTTTGCATATAACAGTTTATTGTAGCTTTTTAGTGTCCTCAGTTCTGGATAATTTTGCATTATTTTTTTGGAGAGATCAATTCGATATGAGTGCTGCCCAACATGCCATTGAAGACCAGAGCCTTTCATTACTTCGTAAGCTTGCGCTTTTTTAAAATGTGAATCTTTTTGCCCATATCCGTCGCCACTTTCCCAGCAAGGGAGAAACGCACAGTTTTCTTCGCAGTTTATATCAAATCCAAAGTAATTGCCCAGCTTTACAAGCAGTGGAAACGCGCAGTAAGCAGCATTGATTGAAATGAGATGATGCGCCTGATTATTCCATGAGATTTGCAGCCGATTCATGATCTCATCAGTTCTGCTAATGTACTTCTCGTATTTTACGCTGCTGTTTTTTCGGAGCTTAGCCGCCGCGCCGACGGTAGAAATAGTGTCAGGCGCATTTGCATACGGGCAAGTTGCACTTTTATTGCAATTACCATAGTTGCAAAAACAGTCTTGAGCCTTTGAATTTATGACTTCATCATTTTCTGTGTCGTTTTCGTTTGTTGGCACAAAATTGTTATTCTGTTGAGTAACCAACGGAATTTCAGTCTGGTTATTCTGTAACGCGCCGTCATTGTTCGGGATTCCAGAAGATGTATCTGCAGCATCAGTAATAGGAGTATCGGAAGATATTTCTCCTCCTGAAAAACTGTCCAAATTGCTAAAATGAGGAAAAGATGGAATTCCGGGAATTATCCTAGCTTGCACAGGTGCAGCCGGGCTAAACGGGCAAACCTGCTTAGCATCCTGGTTGAGTAAACAACGACCGTTTATCCGCTTATTAAGTTCTATGCCACTTATCCATGATGAAGAATCTATTAGACTGCATGGAACTGGAGTCCCAGAAGCAGCTGCCGTCTGTATTACACAGTTTCCCATACCTGAAATCATGGTATCAATGGTTAAAGCATCACTTGAGCCATCGTTAAAAGTCTGATTCACTTGCTGAACTGAAAAAGAAACGGAGGGTGATGAAGGACACCAGAATGAACAGTTTTCTTTGTTCAAAATGAGTTTGCTCATTGTACATAACTCACCTACGCTTATTTGACAAAAATCATCAAATTATTGTAATTATATCATATAAATTTTATAACATCAAGAGAATTGGGAATTTTTTCGGATTTTTTTAGCAATATTTTGCTATTAGCCGGTCTTCTTCTTGAATCATTGTAATTTAATATGAATATAAATCAGGTTTTATAACATTTTTTACATCAGCATACATCTGTAATCTTGTTAAAACAACAAACAGAAATATAGCCAATTAACACACAACTTGAAGTTATTCCAAGACCGGTGGAATGTCTTTCTTTGCAGTCCTGCGAAAGATGTTTTTCACGATTACCTGATTTCCACCCACTATCCACAACTTAAGGGTAAGAGCAAGAAGCACAAAAAAGAAATAAAATCTCGTACAAAATACCACTTGACAAAATGAAAAA
>CACYDA010000155.1 GCA_902773095.1 uncultured Lachnospiraceae bacterium
ATAGCGAAGGAGCAGAAATGTATCATATGAGCGTATCAAAATTTATGCAGATGGCAAAGGATGCTCATTTTATTTGAAACTCCGAAAAATAAAGGTTTATTAAGAAAAAAATAGGGTAGTTCTTGGCACTACCCATCAATTTAGAAAGGAGAATTAAAGTTATGGAACATATATAGATATATTTTATGGGAAAGAGATTTATGAAGAATTATGATTCCTCCCTCACCTGAAACATATCCTCCACCAGCAACCCAAAGTAAGTAGCCACTCTCAGCATAAATTCCGCAGAAGGATCCTGTTCGCCACGTTCCACCCTACTGATTGTCTTGATAGAAAATCCGGTAGCGCAGGCGATATCCTTCTGGGGAATGCCACGTTTTTTGCGTGTTTCTTTCAAATTATTAACCACCGCCATGTAAAACCCTTCTTTCTAAAATGAATTTAATATCTTTTAATAGTTTCTTTATCACATTTGCCGACGACTTTGCCGATGGTGTCAAGTCTGTCGGTTTCTTTGATCTGTATTTTGGGATAAGCCGGATTAAGCGATACCAAAAATACACCTTCCGTATCGTCCTGCAGCTTCTTTATGTAGGATTCACCGTTCAAAGAGAATATTCCTGTCTCACCATTTTCCAACGTTTCCTGATGATGAACCCATGCAATCTGTCCGTCCTCATATAACGGTTCCATACTGTTACCTCTGATCATTACACCAAAAGAGGCTTCCTTTGGAATGATATCAGAAGGAACATCGTAAGTTTCTTCCGGACCGTCTACCAGCAGATTTCCTTTTCCGGCAGAAACTGCATTTTCATATATATCAATAGTACGAATAAAAGGAATGATCTTGCATTCATGCTTCTCATACATACCGGACATATGAAGCAGATTGATGTAATCAAGAGCTTTGCTTTTTCCTTCTTCAGATAATGAAGAGAGCGGATCATCAGGATTTACTTCATAATAAGCTTCGTAAATATTTTTAATGTCTAAAATTCGACAAAGTGCCATAAATACAGTGACACTCGGTTCCGTATCATTTTTCTCCCATTTAGAGATTGCTTTATAGGTTAAAGAAAAACCTTCCCTTTGTAATAAATCAGCCAGATTACTCTGTGACAATCCTTTGTTCTTTCTTCCGTTTGCGATGATTTCACCTATAGTACGCATAGTTTCGCCTCTTTTCTATCTTTCTTGCAGATCTTCATTGCTAATAATAGTATATAACAGAGTATAAGAAACTGCAAGTATTATTTCTCTAAAAACGAGAAAATGGACACATGTGTCTGTTGACACTCTCCTAGTTAGAGAATTATAATAAACATGTTGATAGAGATCACAGGGAAAAATGACACCCCGAAATCTTTTATCAGCTGATCAAAATGCGGGAGGTGAAAAAGTGAGTGAGAGAACAATCTTACACAGTGATGCTAATTGTTTCTATGCATCGGTAGAGCATTTGCATCATCCGGAGTTGTCAGGCAAGCCAATAGCAGTAGGAGGAGACCCCGAAGCAAGACATGGAATTGTCCTGACCGCCGATTACATTGCTAAAAAATACGGTGTGAAGACCGGCATGGCACTCTGGCAGGCAAAACAGCTTTGCCCTGAGATTACATTTGTTCCGCCGAGAATGGATTTGTATTTGAGATTTTCCAAGATGGCAAATGAAATCTATTCAGAATATACAGATTTACGAGAACCTTATGGAATTGATGAATCATGGCTTGATGTTACGTCAAGTGTTTCTATAAAGGGTGATGGAGACAAGATAGCAAGAAAAATCAGCGAACGCATGAAGTTTGAACTTGGAATAACTGTAAGCATAGGGATTTCATTTAATAAGATATTTGCAAAGCTGGGTTCGGATTATAAGAAACCGGATGCAATTACCACAATGTACAAAGATGAATTTAAGCAGAAGGCTTGGAATCTTCCTGCGAGTGATCTTTTATATGTTGGCAGAAGCACAAATGCAAAGCTTAAAAGAATCGGTATCAAAACCATAGGTGATGTGGCAAGAACTGATAAAGAAGTATTACATAGCATATTTGGAAAGATGGGATATGTACTCTGGTCATTTGCTAATGGATATGACGATTCGCCGGTGAAAAAAGAGAACACTTTGACACCAGTGAAGTCAATTGGTAACAGTACCACCACACCAAGAGACTTGGAATGTGATGAAGATGTCAGGCTGACTATTTTTATTCTTGCAGAAAGTGTGGCAGCAAGGCTTAGGGAACATGGTTTTAAGTGTCGTGTGGTAGAAATCAGTATTCGGGACAATGAGTTATATTCATTTACCCGTCAAAAAAAGATAGACCATGCCACCAACATTACAGGTGAGATTGCAGAATATGCCTACGGATTATTTAAGGAAAACTATGACTGGAGAAAGAACATAAGAAGTGTGGGGGTAAGAGGCGCTGACCTTGTAACGGCTGATTATATGGAGCAACTTGATTTGTTTCATAGTGAAGAATTACGGGAAAAGCAGATGAAGGCAGACAGTGCTGTGGATGATATCCGCAGGAGATTTGGATTTTACAGCATACAAAGAGGCTTGATGTATCGTGACAGACTTCTATCTGCTGTAAATGCAAAAGAAGACCATACGGTGCATCCACACGGATATTTTTGATTATTAAATTAAAGGATGTGAAAGTAGTGAATAACAGAAAGGTTTATGTAGATGTTACTGCTAAGTTTACGAAGGATGGACAGCTTATGCCGGTAAATATAATCTGGCAGGATGGGCATACCTATGAGATACAAAGGATAACAAATGTGTGCAGGGCTGCCAGTTTAAAGGCAGGTGGCGTTGGAATGAGATATACCTGCGTGATTGACGGAAGACAGACATATTTATTTTATGAAGACAACAACATGTGGTTTGTAGAGGGGAAAGAGCCGGTGGGCTGATTGCGGTAACAGTTAAGCTGCAAGAGATTAAACAGATAGCTTTTTGTTGTAGGAAATGCAGAAAGAGCATGAAAAGAAAAAAGCTGACTGTGGAAGAATCAAAACAGATGCGCATGTGCAAGGTTCCGTGCGAACAAGTAATAATTCATAACTATTTATAGAATGAATAACTATTGAGGTTACGAAGATAGCGGAACAGAAGGCAAAGGAAAAACAGTTAGATTAGAGGAAGTTTATGGTAGTGTAACCGGGGTGGATGTGGTAAAATTGAGTATGTGAGGCTGATACCTCACATACAAATAGATTTCTGTTTTATTTTCATCTGCGTTATGACTTGAAAACCCCGGGACAAATGATTGGCAAGAAGATGCGTTATTTATTCCGGTTGGAATTATAATGTTTATTATTTGGTTTGCTAGTCTTATTGCCTTAATACGGTATTCTTTGCCATTAAATTGAAAAAAACAAGAATGCCCGACGAAGTATTTGAAAAAATGAAGAAAAGTATAAAAAAGAAGAGGCAACAAAAAGTTGGAGCTATTCTATTGAAAATGAAACTATGATAGTTGATTTTGGTGATAAGATGACTGTAATCTATATTTATTTAAATTTTAAGAATAGGAAATCCGGAGAGTTGCGGAAAATAATAGATTGAAGGTGATGGTTTGTTTAAGTGTAATTATAAAAAATTAAGATTATCTTTTAATGATTTTCATGATGTAGATGTTAAGGATATGCCTCCTTACGGTGAGTTCTGTCTTCTGGAACTAAAGGATGGAAGGTATACTGCAGGTGGATGGACTCCCGAAGATTATAAAAATAAAAAAGTGCTTAAAGGAAAATTCATCAGAGGAACGGCAGATACCGTTTCCGTTGAAGATGTGAAGAGATGGCATACTTTAGACCGGGATGACCTGTCACGATGCTTAGAGAATGAAGAGATTAATTTTATCAATATCGCTGCTTTGAAAAATGAGGGAAGTGTTGTGTTTAAGGACTTTAAATCCTGTGACAACGGTGAGTTTCCCAAGAAGGAACAATATTGTCTTCTAATAATGAAAAACGGAGGACTTGCTGCGGGTAGATGGGATCCTTTCGATGAAATGGATGGATGTTTTATATATGCCCCTGCCCTGAGTTCTCACAGTATGGAAAAAGTGTGGGCATGGACGCCTTTAAGCTCAGATTATTTCTTTGAATTGGAGGAGGAAAAAGAGAGGGAAAGAAGAAAAGAGGAAGAACTGAATCTTAATCCTTCATTGGATGAGAGCTTATTTTTGTACGGAACAGAAATTAGTGTATACTATGAAAAAGCATTGGAGAAACTTCGTAAAGAATATCCATGGGCGAGTCTGGCTCAGATGAAAAAGAAGGAAGAGTGGAAAATTGTTCCTTGCCATGGGAAATATGTTTTTGGACAGGTTAGAGAGTCTTACGATGGCAGTCTTGATGTTAATGAATGGACAGAGGGCAGCTCTGCGGATGAATTTGTTGATTTCCTTTATGAGTATACCAGGGAGAATGTGGAAAACTCCAACCCTGAAGAAAAGTTTAAATATGGCACGGATATTAAGGTATATCTGGATAAGGCATATGCTAATGTAAAAAAGAATTATCACTGGGTTAATAAGAAGATGTTCAGTGCATCCTGTCGATATGAGATCAGAGAAATTGACGGCGATTTGGAGTTTGTTACTCCGGGCAGTGATAAGTATATCGTGCTGGATTATCCATCCGGGGATCGGTTCATAGAATGCGTGGAATATGATTATCAAAGGGCTGCTCTTGCAGCTAATCCGGCTATTGATCGGTATGAGGTGCCTGTAGGACAAATAGAAATCCACGGTTGGTATTTGGAGCATTATATCTTTTATAAACTCAAAACCGGAGATTATAAGGTGGATGTTCAGGCAGGAAACAGGTCTACAGGTGGAAACAGAGAGTTTTTTATTCCCCCTGATTGTTTTAAGGCTGCAACATATGAAGAATTTCTGGACAGATATATGGAAATCGTTCCGGGAGTATCATTTGGTCTTGGTAAGAAAGACCTGGTTTCAAATAATAAACTTAAAAAGTTTCTTGGTTATTAACAAAATACGATATTCAGGGATGAACTAATAAATATTATATGGTATGATGTGTGTAAAGACAACAGAAAAGGAGGTAAATGCCATGTAAAAAAACTGGACCTGTCCAGAACGGTATATGAACTTACAAATGAATATCCTAAGCTGGTTGGAATTATGGCGAAACTTGGTTTTACCGAGATCACCAAAAAGCCGATGCTCTTTTCCGTAGGGAAGAACATGACCATTCCCAAGGGTATCTGCGTCGCCTGGGTGATGGTGAAGAGCTGGAAGCTGTTTGTGCTGACTTTGTGCATGAGTTCGGAGAGGTCGAGGCTTCCGAAATCATGAAGGTGGAATAGGAACTGCTTAAACATCCGCTTTATACGTTAACTAAGGAGAACGATGCTCTTGCTTTGCTTCTTACCGGGTATAAGGATGAGTCCGGATATCATATAAAGGAGAATCAATATAGAAAGTATGTTGCCAATGAGCAGATGAATGACAAGATATTTTTATAGATGATAAAGGAGAAGTAGAGATGGCATCGAGTAAAGAGTATTTGGATTATGTATTGGAGCAACTGTCAGAGCTGGATGAAATAACATATAGAGCCATGATGGGAGAATACATCATTTATTATCGCACAAAAGTGATTGGCGGAATCTATGATGACAGATTCCTTGTGAAGAACATCAAGTCTGCGGCAAAAAAAATGCCGGATGCGACCTTGGAATTGCCTTATGAGGGAGCAAAGGAAATGTTGTTGGTGGATAATATTGAGAATAAGGAGTTTTTGAAAGAGCTTCTGGAATCGATGTATGATGAGCTTCCGGCTCTGAAAAAAAATCGTAATTCCCAACGTGTAAGAAAACATATATCCTGTATGCTATAATGTGAGTGATGATTTATAAACATTCATGAATCATTCTCCGACCTCGAGAGATGGTTAACTGCAGGCATAATCTGGTGATAATGCCAAGGTTCAGCTAAGAAGGTGACAATATGTGTCCGCTATCTCGTGCGTAATCTTCGTAATGGAATCGAATTCCCGGAGTGAAGATAGTTTATGGTAGTGTAAAAACGGCATCTGTAGTATAATAAGGACGTGGAACTGATATTAGTTTAAAGAATATTTGGATTTCGAAAATGAATGCTTCAGTCAGGCTGGGATATCCGCATTTAGATAAGATGTCAGATGCCAAGTAGTTAAAACAGTGAGAAAAAATAATCGAGAAATGAGGAAGAAAAGGTGAATATATTAGCAGTAGGAGTAGGAGGCTTCATTGGAGCTGTACTCCGATATCTGATAGGACTAATTCCTGTTAAAGAGGCAACAGTATTTCCTGTTAAAACATTTTTGATCAATATCTTAGGTTGTCTGTCCATCGGACTAATCGTAGTACTGGCTTCAAAAAACACAAACATCAATCCTAAGTGGATCCTTTTTTTGAAGGTAGGCGTCTGCGGCGGCTTTACTACGTTTTCTACCTTTGCGCTTGAAACCACGGATCTTATTAAAAACGGACATATAGGGATCGCTTTTTTGTATGCGCTATTAAGTATGGTAGTCGGGTGCATGGCAATCTTTGGAGTAGAGATGGCAATGGGAAAGTAGTGAACTAAAAAATGTTCGAAGGAGAAAAAACGATGGGATTATTTGATGGGATTGATTTAACCAAATTGTTTGATAATGAAAGTGAGTATGGGAAGAAATATATTTTTGGTACATTGACGGATGAGATGATTCAAAGAGCTGAAGAAACCATGGGATATAAGATTCCGGCATCTTACAGGGAATTATTGGCATTTCAAAATGGTGGTCTGATCAGTGATCAATTAGATGAAAGTTGGTTGACGACGATTTATGGAATCGGACCGGTCGCTGAATCTTTTAATGGTCTTGAAGAAATGTTTAATAACTGGAAAAATGGGTGGGAATATCCTGATCTGGGAATCCCGTTTGGAGAGACACAGTCCGCTGGACATGACATGTATTATATGGATTTTAGCGTAGTCCATGATGGGGAGCCACGAATAGTGCGGATTGATAATGAAGATGATAACACGATTTATTATGTTGCAGATAATCTGGTAGAATTTATCAGATTGATTTTGGAAAATTCTGTTATTGAAGAAAAACTGATTGAGGTTTCTTCATGATAAGACAAAGTACACCGTAGGAGAGAGACTACGGTGTACGGTCAATACTATTTCTTTTTATTAACAAGGCGGCTGAAAGATCGGCTGTCTTGTTTCATGTAGTAGGCCAAAGTGGCATAGGCTACATGGGTAGGGCTGGCAATCACGGTTTCTGGGTGTAGCAGCCACCAAGACCATCGCACCATCTTCTGTGAAAATCCCGTAATGGAAGATAGGGGCATGATTAAGATAATTAAATACGGATATGCCGTAAAAAGACAGAAAGATTTGATGTTATACGGAACTGGATATGTATTCTGAGACAGCCAGGCCATATGATATTTATATGCTGAAAGAAAAGGAATCACAAAACGACAGAGTTTTCGTGCTGAGTGCATTTCCAGAGTTTTTGGCAGATTATTACGGCATAAAGCTGTGGAAATTGTGAATAGTAGAAATATTGCCGTTGCGGTTTCAAAAAGTTGCCATTGCAATGGCAATCATGGATGATCCGAAGATATTGATTATCTTTATGATAATGTCTATGAAATGAAGGATGGAGAAATACATTGAAATTGATTGAAAGAAGAAATGATTTATGATACTATAAAAAAAGAAAAAAATTTAAGTATGGATTTTTATATTTAATATGATAGCGCATAAGTACGTTGGATTTATTCCTGTCAAGTTTGGTCCGAGCGGAAAAACTTTGGCAATTGATCTGATTTTTGAAAAGTAGCTTATGTATTGCACTTGGCAAGGAAAAGTATGGTTTGCCTGAGAAAGAGGAATGAATGCCTACACATTTTATCAGATAGGAGTGATTGTTAATCGATGAGTACATTAGTTACATTTTTTAGTGTGGAAGGTACAACAGCGAAGGTGGCAAAGGAATTTGCCAAAACAATAGAAGCGGACATCTTTGAAATTGTGCCCCAAAAGCCGTATACGGCAGCAGATATTAAGTGGATGAATCCTATCGCCAGATGTAATAGGGAGCAGATTGGAAACAAGGATGTTCCTGTCACTGGTAAGATTGATAATTTTGAGCAGTATGACAAGGTATATATTGGATTTCCAATCTGGTATGGAGCACAGCCAAAAGTGGTAAGCACCTTTTGCAAAGGTTATGACTGGAGTGGAAAGAAGGTTTATGTGTTTGCAACATCCGGAGGTAGTGGGATTGGCAAAACAGCAGAAAAGCTAAAACCTTTTGTAGCAGGAGCTGCTATTGCAGATGCCAAACTTGTACGGAATGCATCTGAAATTGATGTTTTATAAGATAGTTGATTCAATTTGTGTTTGGTGTTTTATCGGAATGAAAGTTCTTCCAAAATCCAAGAAGAGTGAGTAAAAGGATAGATTTACCATCAAGGTCAGATAAATGAATTTCTGGATAAAAGGTCAGCGGATCGTCGGGCATGAGGGATATAAACAAATCCTCATGTCCGCTTTTTTGCATAGTCGACTGTCTGCATTCCGGTTTCGTTTTATTTTAGCTGGTTCTGGCTGCGTACAAAAAGTGTAACACCAAGTGCAGGAGCGTGAATAGCAGCAACATTGGGAAATCCGGATAATCTTTCTGATTGTAACAATATTGTATATTATAATATTATGTGATATATTTATATGAGTAATCGTGGAGGAAAATGATGAGTAGATTAAAAGAACTTCGCAAATGTGTGGATGGGGGATTGAACAAGATGGAAGATGCCAATCAGCGGACAAGCGCTATTCGGCCGCCTGTATTACGTCTCAGACCATATAAGCAGTGTGATGCAAAGAAAATTGCTGAATGGATAAAGGATGAGGATGTATTTGCAAAATGGGGAGGAGAACTATTTGGAAAATATCCGATTGCCGGAGATATCATTGATGAAAAATACAGACTATATAATGGTGATTGCAAGGAAGAAGATAATTTTTATCCATGGATAGCGCTTGATGATGAAAACCGTGTTGTAGGACATTTTATTATGAGGTATCTTCACGGTGATAACAGGGTTCTGCGTTTTGGCTGGGTTATCATTGACGATACAATACGTGGAAAGGGTTATGGTACGGAAATGCTTCGTACAGGTCTCAAATACGCATTTGATATTTTGGGTGTGAATGTAGTTACAATCGGGGTTTTTGAAAACAATGATATTGCTCATAATTGTTATAAAAGAATTGGCTTTATTGACAAGGAAATAACAGCAAATGAACCTTTTAATGTGATTGAAATGGAAATGACAAGGGAAGAGTATTATCAATAATCACATTGAGGAAAACCATGGTTTTGAATGGAGGGACGAAGCATTTGATAGAGAAGAAGATTGCTGTGATATTTCCGGGAATCGGGTATCACAAAGATAAACCACTATTGTATTATGCAACAAAACTGGCACTGGGTAAGGGATATGAAGTGATTGATATCACCTATCATGATATGCCGCAAAAAATCAGAGGTAATGAAACGATGATGAAAAATGCTGCAGAACTTGCATTTGCTCAGTCCAAAGAGCAGTTGGCAAAAATGGATTTTAATGAATATGATCAGGTTTTGTTTATTGGAAAAAGCATTGGAACGATTGCTTCGGCAAAGTATGCATCAGATTATGAAATAAATGCAAAACAGATTTGGTATACGCCGGTGGAGGCTACATTTTCCTATCCGTCAAAAAATGTAGTTGCGATGATTGGAGAGGAGGATCCGTGGTCTGATGTGGATGTTGTAAAAAAACTGGCCAAAAAGAATCAAATCAAATTATTCTCTTATGCGGAATGTAACCATTCGCTGGAATCTACGGATGTGGACAGGAATCTAATCAATCTACGTGATGTAATGATTAAAACGAAGGAGTTTCTTGAAGCGTAATGATAATGCAGAATTGGTAATACCAATCCACAGATAATGATAGATAAAATTCGTGAGATTAATAGGGAATTTCCGTCAAACTACGAGTTGGGATGGATATGCCACAACAAGATTGGAAAAGGTGATACTATGAATACTCATATATCAGTAATTATACCCGCACATAATGAGGAACGATATATTACACGATGCATTAAGTCCGTTGATGAGGCAAAAAAAGAGTTCAAAGGGCAAGTTGAGGTGATTGTTGTATGTAATCGCTGTACAGATCAAACTGCAAAAATCGCAAGGGCAAATGGAGCCATAGTTGTGTATGATGAGTACAGATGTATTGCAAAAGTGCGCAATGATGGAATTGCTGTCGCAAGAGGTAAGGTGATCGTTACGATTGATGCGGATAATCGTATGACCAAAGGAACATTAAAAGAAATTTGGAGCCTGCTTCGAAGTGACCGGTATATCGGAGGCGGTGCGCCGATTCGGTTTGAGCGGTATTCCTTTCCACTATTTTGCAATGACATGATGTGCCGTATCTCATTTTGGATTACAGGATGGTACAGTGGGATTTTTTGGGCGAAAAAAGAAACATTTGATGCGATTGGCGGTTTTGTCGACCAAAAGGCGATGGAGGATGTGGCAACCGCAAAAAAACTGAAAAAATATGGAAAAGAAAAGGGGAAGGAATACACCACTCTCCGGAAAAACTATCTGATTAATTCGACCAGAAAATTTGATGACTTGGGAGACTGGCTATATTTTAAACTGATATTTCAGAATGCAGGTTCCATCATCAAGGCGGCCATTGGAAAAACGGCTGGGATAGACAAACTTTTAGACGAACTGTTTTATGATTACAATGAATAGCAACATCTTATCTGAATTGTATTTTAGATAATGAGTAAAAGAATTAGTCGATTGCGAAACTTCGATTTGCGTTATGTAGTTGTATACAATGCACAAAAGCAACACAGACACGCTCTCGCTTGGAAAATAACATAATAAATATCTATAATTGGATAATGATAATACATAGAGAGGACTAGGTTTATGAAAAGGAAAATATTGATAGTGATCACATGTTTCATGGCATTTGGTTTGGCTTCCTGTACTTTGGAAAACGAAAATGATTCGCAAGTGGAATCTGCTTCTACTAGTGAGATTGTTCAAATAACAGAAACAGAAGAGATGACAACAAAGGAAAAGGATGTTATTACAGAGGAAAAAGCACTCGAAGCGATCGAAAAATATTGTTATGCGGATAACCCTGATTTAAGAAATATTATTGATTCAGGTGAATATCAGGTTTACTGGACTGTAGAAACAAAAGAAACGGATGAAATAGTTGTATTATTTAGATCGTATACAGGTGCTATTATACATTACTATATTGATCCTGATTCGGGAGAAACATATGTTACAGAGTTTGTTCCTGGTATAACAGATGATGAACAACGCACTAATGAAAGTTTTAATGTAAGAGATTATTTGGATGAATAGAAGAAGGGTTTGAAAAAACAGGAGCCCGTTTCAAACTTTGAGAAAAATAGAATCATGTTTGCATCAGCCATTTGGAATAAAAGACCGAATGGCTGTTTTTAATACTTGGTTTTACGTGGTAAAAAAATATAAATAATGATAATGATAGATGTGGTTTGAAAAATTCTAATATAATAAATATGTACTGGTACAAATAATGGAAATGTTATATAATAGAGTATATGAAATGGTGTGAGAACGGAATAGTAGAAAAAACAAGAGGAGAATCATGTAAAAAGAGCAAAAAAAATGCCACTACCATGTGGCATGTCTTAACGACGGATCCGAGATTCTATATAGAATTCTTATTTGCACTCGCCTTGTTAATTCTTTTTCATTCTATCACAGATTTAGTTATTGTGCAAGATGATAATTAATACAAAAGAAAGAATTTTTTGAATATTATTAAAAATAATTAGAAAGTTATCTTAAGAAAAATATTGTAAATATTAGGAGGGTTTATTAATGGAGAAAGAGTATTTTCTTGGGCTGGATTTGGGAACCAATTCAGTGGGATGGGCAGTTACCGATCGCAACTATAAACTGATAAAGTATAAAGGAAAAGATATGTGGGGAATCCGTGAATTTGAAGAGGCGGCTACTAGTGTAGAGCGTAGAACAAAGCGAATCAGCAGAAGAAGGCGACAAAGACAAAAGGCTAGAATGGGAATGCTGTATTGTTATTTTCATGATGCAATCTCAGAGGTTGATCCGGATTTTTATCAGCGATTAAAAAACAGTAAATATCATCTTGAGGATAAAGATGAAAATGTCCGGTATAAGTATGGTCTGTTTCATGATGTAGATTTTACGGATGTTGATTATTATAAGCAGTACCCGACAATCTTTCATTTGAGAAAAGAGCTAATCGAAAATCCGAATCCACATGATGTCCGACTGGTTTTTCTGGCAGTATTAAATATGTTTAAAAGGAGAGGTCATTTTCTGGCAGAAGGGTTGAACGCGGAGGCAGCTACCGATTTAAAAAACTGTTATTTATCGGTGAATGAAAAATTAGAGGTTCTATATGATGAAGAGGTTGCGTTCGCTAAAAATGTTGATTTTGTTGCAAATCTTTTGGATATAGATGTGAATCAAAAAAAGATAGTTCAACGTCTTTATGAAGAAATAGAAGGAGTATTGAAACAACAATTAATCAATGAATTGACTGGATTAAACGCAAATGTTGTAGATTTATTAGAGAAGGCGGTGTTTCATGTTCCGTACGATGTTGTCTTTGAACCTCAGATGGATATCGGTGGTTTACTTAAATTGTTCCGCGTCAAAATTCGAAATGAGGATTTGGAGTTGGCAGAACAAGTAATTCATTACATTCGATTAATGCATAGTATTTTAGGAATCAAGCTTTTTGTATTTCTTAATATGAAGATGTATTTTTCAGAGGATGAATTAAGGGAGATTTATAAAATTGCTAGTTATGAAAATATTCAATTGTTATTGATAGAGGGGTGTCAGAAAAATTCATTGGAGAATGAAAAACTATGGATTATTGACCAAGATTTGTGTATAATTGAAAGTGATTAGTGAATCCTTATGAATGACAACATTTTCGCAAAATGTTAAGCTCGGTGATGACTGAAAAGAAGATTGCATGATTTAAGAATATGATTGTAATAATTTGAGGTTTGAGAGCCTTGTTAATTCATAAGGGTGTAAAACCATCATATACCGAAACAGTTACAAGTCTCGTTTGAGAGCCTTGTTACTTTACTAAAAAATCAAAACTATTATATCTAAGATGTTGTATTATTTGATTCATC
>CACYDA010000156.1 GCA_902773095.1 uncultured Lachnospiraceae bacterium
CACATACCACCCGATAACTGATGTGGATATGACTTTTCAAATCCCTCTAATCCCACGAGCTTGATAAATTTGTCAACTTCCTCTTTATTTTTCTTATACACACTTCTTGCTTTTAAACCAAATGCAATGTTTTGTCTGATATTCAGCCATTGAAATAATGTTGGCTGCTGAAATGCATAGCCTCTTTCATATCCCGGTTCTGTCACCTGATTCCCATCCAGTTCAACAGAACCTTCACTTGCAAGATCCAAACCTGCAATTGCTCTCAATAATGTTGTCTTTCCACAACCTGACGGTCCGATGAGAGAAACAAAACTTCCCGGCTCTACATCAAGATTCACATCATTTAATGCAATTACTTCTGAACCGTCGGGATTTGTAAATTTCTTTTTTACATGTTTGATTTGAATTTTTCCTACCACTTTATCATTCCTTTCTGCCATACAAGAATCTTATCTTTGATTCTGAAAATAACCGTAAGTACAAATGTACATATTCCTGCCAGAACAATAAGACCTGCATATACTTTCGAATACAACATCATACTTTTTACCCAGTTTAAATACCAGCCAATTCCAGATTTACAGCCAAGCATTTCAGCGGTGACAAGTGTCACAAAAGAACTACATGTCGCATAAAACACTCCCAGAAATATATGTGGCATAGCAGCCGGAATACCGACATGCACAATACGGTAATATTTTTTTGCTCCCAATGTAGATGCTGCCTCAAAATAAGAATTCTGGACATTTTGTATCCCGCTGCTCGTCATCAATGTAATTGGGAACCATACAGCCAGTGCAATCATAAATATTGCTGCATGATAAGATGTTGTAAACAATGAGAGTACAAGTGGAGACCACGAGGTAGGTGGAATCGGTCCGATCACTCTTGTAAAGGGAGATACCCAATAGCTTAATTTTTTATTAAATCCGATTCCGACACCAGTGATAAATCCTAAACCCGCTCCCCATACCCATCCCCATGTCAAAAGCTTAAATGATGAGCGTATACACTCCCATAACAATTTGTAGTCTGTCACAAACACTTCAAATACTCTATCCAGACATGGAAAATATAAAACCGGAAGCATCGCATATTTTGAAAATGCCAGATTAATAACATTCAGAAGCAATACAGCACCTGCCCACAACGGTGCTTTCATAACCATCCATTTTTCAAATGCTTTATTCACATATGACACTGCCACACAGACAATATATAATCCTAAAAGTATCTCTAAGAAATATGTAAAATATGCTTTCTCCGCCTGTGGCTGCAATGCCGAATCAGGAATTGTATTGTGCAAAAGAATTGCCAGACTAATCGATATAACCGGTAACAGTCTGATGAAAAAATTCTTCATGCCATATCACCTCACTTGCTTAGTTTTTGATGTAGACATCGTAACACCAAACAACAAATCGCACAATGAAAGGGATTTTATAGAAAGCGATAAGAAAAAATTATTACAGATTATCATACAAATCTTCCGTAAATGTCAGTCCACCCCTATAGCCGGCATAGGTACGATTGAAAATCAGCCTCTCGCTCATCGGGAAGGAGGCTAAAATAAACTGAATATCCTTTTCAAGCGCCACTTCCCTGTCATTGCTGCTTCCAATCAGAAGTGTTATCTCCTCTTCCTCATTCAAGATTGCCTGATTGATTTCATACTGGTCAGAGGCAAATACAATCTTAGGTGGTGTAGCATATTCCAAATCAGAGAGTCTTTCGATGATTCTGTCTTTGTCCTCCTGTCTGAATAGCGGCTCGGAAATCACCACCAGAGCCGGTGTAAAGCTGAAATCATTTGCCAAATATCTTGTCAGTCCCACTGCATTATTTGCATCAGCAACTACTGCAAATCTTTTGAAACTTACCACTCCGATTGCCTGTGCGAGATAATGGTAAACATAATCTTCTTCCGCTGCTATCACCTTTTCTACCAGTTCATTGTCCAGATTTAATTGTTTTGCAACTGCCCTGACAAAATCAGTCGTATCTGTCGCGCCGATGAAAAGTCCCGGAATCCTTAAGCTTGGCACTCCAAACTTTTCTTCAAACTTTTTTGCCGGACCTTTAAACAGCCACGGATTGACAATGATATTTAAAGCAGCACCTGAACATTTCTTTATATCGTCAATTCCCTGATGTTTTGTAAAAAAAGTATTCACTTTAATTCCCAATAATGACAATATTCTGTCAATTTCTTCCAATGTTCCGCTCCAGAACGGGTCATGGTATGGAACAATCCCAAAAATGTTGACAAGCTTATCATCCTTTTCAATATTTTCCTCGATTACCTTATCGATCATTGTATTCCATACTACTTCATATCCAAGATTGCTATCTCCTGCAAATCCGGGTGTGTCTATTGCATATACTTCTTCGCCTTTCTTTCTAAACTCTTCTGTGACACTTTCGATATCATCACCGATAATACCTGCCGTACAACCTGTCAGAACAAAATAGGCACTGGCATCTATAAGATCGATTGCCCCCTGTATGGTTGTTCGCAATTTTTTTAATCCGCCAAATACAACTTCTCTCTCTAACATATTACTGGATGGCAGTGACACACTGCTCACGAAACATGAATTTTTATGTCCTGACTGACCCTGTTCAGCGGCAGAAGTCTGCATACAGCACCCCGGTCCGGAATGAAATACCGGACAGACTCTGTCAAGCGCTCCAAGGACAGAATTAATTCCTGCAAGAACACAGCCTCCTCTTGGATTTTCTAATATCTGTGACATCTACATTTCCTCCTTTTATTATTCGTATTACTTTAGGTAATTGCATTTGTATTACCTAATGGACTACCCGTCGTTTGCGAAACTACTTCTCAATATACTTAAATGCATCCTCATCATACCAACTGTCCTTATACGGAAGTTTTACATGCTTTGCCAGTTTTTTATTGAATCCCGGATTTTGAAGCTGCTCTGCAATTTTATTTCCAAGATACAAAAGTCCGTCATATCCCATTGTCGGACGCTTTCCATCAAGAACATGTGTGGTTGGTATCCCCAGTTTTGCTGCCCACTCCGGAACTCCGATAAAGGCATCCGGTTTCAATTTGTTAACCAGATTGACCTGTTCAAATGGCTGCATATTCGCAATATCCACCACATAATCCTTATGAATGTCATTAAGATATTCAATATCTGTCTGGGCATCTTCGTCATAAGTCGGTGTCTCTAAGCCAACAAGTTCCATCCCAAAATCATCAATCAGTGCTGCTGCGGCAAAAGAACGCCCTGTGCCACCACAGATAAAGACTCTTTTACCCTGCAGTTTACTTCTGATTTTTTGTACAAGCGGTTCTATTCTCTCATGCTCTTTTTTAATGATTTCTTCCACTTCATCTTCTTTTCCGAGAACTTTTGCAATTCCTCGAAACCATTTATCTGTATTTCTGATTCCAATCGGCATAACCGTATGAGAATAAGGAATCTCATAATCCTCCCATAAAGTTTTCATAAATTCATCTGCAAATACCTTACAGATTGATGTCGACGCTTCTGCCGCCGGTATTCTCTTAATTTTTTCAAGGGAACTGTAAAACGGAATATAATTCACCTTGACACCGATTGTGGCAAGCATTCTCTCCATCTCAAGCTGATCTGCATAACTGACGGTTGTCGGTGCAAACAGATTCACAAGTCCTTTTTCCTTCTCCTTTTTTTCTTTTCTCAAAATATATTTATTAATCGCAATAAAAGCAGCATCAAAACCAGATGCACAGATTTTCGATTTAAATCCTTCACAATGAATCGGCACAATCACACTGTCAAAGTCCTTTTGCAAATCTGCCGCTATGGCATCAATATCATCTCCAATAATTCCCGATGCACATGAAGCATAGACAAATATCAGTTTGGGATGGTATCTCTCTACTGCGAGTTTTACTGATTCGCGAAGTTTTTCTTCACCGCCGAACACAACACTCTTCTGATCAATATTCGTCACAATAATCCTTGGATTTTTGATATTTTTTATTCCTCTGTGAGCCTGACCAACACGGTACATATCTACAGCCATAATCGAACATCCCACGCATCCCTGTGGCGAATGAGAGACAAATACAGAATCCTCAAGCGACATCAATGCCGCCATACTGTTAATCTGCTGGCACTGTAGTCCCTGTGCGAAACTTCTGTCTGCCCTCTTTAAACATCCCTTTTTAAAATCCTGGTCCACTTGCTGTCCTGTTGTACCCAGATCATTGATTCTTCCCGGACGGCTTTCTCTTACACCTGAATAGATTACTTCTGCCATATTCTTCCACCTTTCCTATAATACTCTTTTTCTTTTCTACGAAAACTCTTCTGGTCGCGGTCATTATGATATTCTCTTAATTTTTTCCAGTTTGCTAATAAATCGTTCTCCAAATTCACTAAGAATCATTCCTTTTCTCACCAGATATCCTAATGTCAAAATATCCTCTTCTTTTAATTTGATTGTTTTATAATCAACTCTTCCCCGTCCATCTTCTAAAAGACCCACACCTACTGCATATCCGTTCAGACCGATTAAAAGCTCCATCGATGTTGCTCTCTCATTGGTATTAATCGTTTTTCTGTAATCATAGGTAGGCAATGCTTCTTCCCTAAAATAAAACGAATTATTTTCCCCCTGGTCAAATACCATACAGGGATAATCCTGAAGTTCTTCCAAAGAAATCTCATCCCTATCTGCCAATGGATGATCTTTCCATAGATAAACATATGTATTGCAATAAAACAACGGATGAAACTCAAGATGATAATCTGCAAAAATTTTCTTTAAAATCTGCCTGTTAAAGTCACTCACCGCAATGACACCCACTTCACTTTTGAGTGTCTTTAGATCATTGATTACTTCATTCGTCTGTGTCTCACGAATAGAAAATTGATAGCAGTCCAAATCAAACTCTTTGACAACATCTATGAACGCCTTCACTGCAAATGAATAGTGCTGCATAGAAACACAAAAGGCAGGCTTGTGACTTGTCGTATGAATATATTTTTTCTCTATGATTTCATACTGCTCCACTGCGCTTTGCGCATATGCAATAAATGCTGCTCCTGCTGAAGTCGCAACCACACCATTATGAACTCTTTGAAAAATCTGAAATCCTATCTCCTTTTCCAGCTCTCTGATTGCACTGGATAATCCGGGCTGGGACACATACAATTTTGTTGCGGCTTTTCTCATTGAACTCTCTTCATCAACAGCAATCACATATTTCAACTGTAAAATCGTCAAGTCTCCTCCCTCCTTCTTCACAAAAGTCTTAAAAAACCGAGGCTGCCTTCTCCCCGGTTTTTTAAGATTGGAAAACCCTTAGATTATCAAATGGTTTTCCACAATAGATTCTATTCTTTTCTTAATCCTCTCAGCGACTGATGTTTATCTATTTTGCTATAATAAAAAGATATTTTCTCCAAAGCTTCATCAATGCTTAATTCTACATCAAATGAAGAGATTGCCTTCCTTTCCAGCTGTTTTCTGACATTAAATCCGATTTTTTTACAGACAATGCAGCGACAATCCGAAACAAGCAAAACTTTTTCAGATGCAGCCTGATTTCCACCACATCCCGAGCCAGTTCCGCACCCCGAGTCAGATTCGCACCCGGAGTCAGATTTACACCCGGACTGTGCGCTGTAATTGCTACCTGGATTTACAATGCGCTCCTCCAATTTGTGATAACCATCTTCCGTCATTTCATAAATCAAAAATCTCTTTGCCGATCCAAATGACTCATCAATCCACTTTTCATCTGTTGATGCAATCGCTATTTTATATGACATTTTTTTATCCTTTCATCATCGATCCTTCTAGCGATTGCGAAACTCTTGTTAAGTAACGTATGTTGTATATTTTGCACCAAAAACGTGTCTGTGTTGCCTTTGTACATCATATACTAATGTCACAATGAAAACAGAGTTTCGCAATTACCTATTTTGATTAATTCCATCTCTGAACAGCCACAGAGTAGATATCTTCAATTAATCTGATTCCACCTGTATAACCTACATAAAAATCATCCAGCACTACCTTATCCTGAACCGGCCATGAGATATTCAGATAATGTCCGAACAATTCTTCTGCCAATTCTTTTTCGTAATAACTTCCTAAAATCAACGGATAACCATGATAATCATGTTCCTTGATTTCCTGATGAATCTTATAAGAATCTGTCTCAAATGCTACTTCCGCTTTTAATCCATAATTCAAATTTTCAAATTCTTTGCGAATCGCTTCCCGGAACTGTTTTGGTGTATCATCTGTGACAAATTGTTTTGCCGGAACAAGTCCTAAATCATTCACAAGAAATTTCGTAATGGCAAGAGCATACTGTGCATCTGCAACAACAGAGAACTGTTTTGCCATCACACGTGTCTCAAGGAACAGATCTGCATATCTCTCGATTAAATAGTAATAATAATTCTCATGATCATCGATTACCTTCGATACTTTCTGATCATCTACACCGGCAAACTTTCCAACCTCTCGTAAAAATTTGCTCGTCTCAAATGCACCGATTGGAAGTGTCGGATAATGAAGATATGGTATACCAAGTTTCCTTTCCATCTTCTTCATATTCCCTACCGATACCCACGGTGATACCAGCAGATTAAACTGAGCCTTCGGAATTGTTTTGATATTTTCAAGACCTCTCTGATAACCAAAAATCGTATTCGGCTTCAGTCCGATTTCTTTTAAGAGATTTTCTAACTCCCTGATATTTCCCAGCCAGAACAAATCCTGATAGGGAACATCTGCCCAGAGATTGACCAGACCCTCTTCCTTTTCATCCGTTTTTTCTAAATATTGTTCAATAATTGCATCGATTACCTGCTCATGACCTCTATAATTATTTCCCTTAAATCCGGCAGTAGAGGCGTAGAGCACAGGCTTCTTTGCATCCTCAAAATGAGAAACCACCTCACCTGTATCATCACCCACTATTTCAGGAATACACCCTGTAAGGACAACATACAGATCCGCATCAATGACTTTTAGCGCATTTTCAATTGTTGTCTCTAATTTTTTGACGCCACCAAATACGACATCCTTTTCATTGATGCTGGTACATGGAAAAATATTGGGTGAAAAATATCCCGAACTTCCGATGGAGTCCGATAGTTTCTGTGCACATCCCGGACCTGAATGTAAAATCGGAATCGCTCTTGAGATTGCCTGCACCGTCTGCATTGCGCCAAGAGCACATTTATATCTTTGTTTATCCAACAACTTTGCCATTTGTCTTCGCCTCCTCTAAAAATTTATCTACATTTTGTTGATACCACCAATCTGTATAAGGGAGTTTGACACGTCTGGCCAGATTCTTCTCAAAACTTCTATTATGGATGCTGTCTAAAACTGACTGTGCAAATTCCAATGTGTGTTTATATCCAAAAATCATGTATTCGTCTGCAACATAAACTGCAGGTGTTCCATTTTTGATTGCCCATACAGTGGAACCCGGATGTCTCGATAAATATAAATCAGGCTGATACTGATTCAAAATATTCATTACTTCATAATTCTGCTGGTCAGCAACGCTTGCCTCAAAATCAACATCATTTTCAAGAAGATACTGCATTGATGGAGGCACATCACCATTTTCATACTTCTTGTCATAATGCCATGCAAGTGCCCATACTACTTCAATTCCCAGCTCATTTAATACCCTTGATACCTCGAATGTATATCCTGGTCCCATACCAAGAACAGCCCTAAGACCCTTTAATTCTTTCTTGATTTCTTCAATCTGAGGAAGATAAACTGCTCTCTGCTCTTCAATATACTTTTCAACTGCTGCTTCACGCCCTGTCACTCTTCCAATTTCACGCAGCCATGCCTCAAATCCCGCAATACCAAGTGGATTGATTGTTCTAATATATGGCACACCATATTTTTCCTCAAGACCGTTTCCAAGATAATTACCAAGAGTACCACAGATACATGTCGTCGCCAATGACTCTGACAGACGACTGAGTTCTTCTACTGTTGAATTACAATATAAGAAAATCGGCTCTAAATCAAAATTCTTGAACATCTCAATAATCTCAGGTCTTGCACTCTCATAGAAGTTCTTAAAATTAATGGTATTTCTCTTTTGTTTTGGAGGTTTTACAATGGAACTTAACACCGCATGGTCTGAAATATCAAAACCGGTTGCCCAAATCCTTGACTTAAAGCCTTCACAATGGACTGCCACAATCGGTACATCAATTTCCGTTTTGACATCATCCACAATACTGTCAATATCTTCTCCAATGATTCCCGTTGCACATGAACTGCTGACAAAAATTGCCTTTGGCGAATATCTCCTGTTTACCTCAAGAATAATTTTTCTAAGGCTTTCTGCCGAACCAAATATGGTATCGTTTTCATTCATATCCGTTCCAACATAGACGGTACTGGTTGTTACACCACGTTTTCTTGCCATTACTTTATCAAGATAATAGGCATTTGCACCTGCCACGGAACATCCCGCCGGTCCATGATGGATAATGGCCACATCCCGAATTGCAGACAGCTGGTTTAAGGCACAGGTAGAAAGACAGGAACTCGACTGTGAGAAACATCTTGAACATCCCTTTAATGTCCCACATTTACTCTGATTAGCCAAATCACTCAAACTTCCAATGTAACCTGTAATCGAACCAATTCTATTTTCTCTTGTCGCTACGTTTGAGCTTTCCAAATTAAAAGCCATAATTTTAACCTCATTTCTTCATTTCTATACTTCTTTAAATAAGTTTGTTGACAGATAACGAAGACCCGTATCCGGTAATACTGCTACAATTGTTTTCCCTTTATTTTCCGGTCTCTTGGCAATCTGCGTTGCGGCATAGATGGCAGCTCCTGATGATGTGCCAATCAGAATACCATCCGTCTTTGCCACCTTTCTTGCTGCTTCAAATGCCTGAATCGTTTCAACCTCAAACTTTTCATCATAAATGCTTAAGTCCATAGTCGAAGGTACTCTCTCTTTGTCAACCCCTTCAAATGGGTGTACCCCGGTGATTTCTTCCGGTTCAGGATTATCTTTGCTTGGCAGTGAATTTGGTCCCGGCTGAATTGCCACTACCTGAATGTCAGGATTTTTTGACTTCAAAAATCTTCCTGTACCTGAAACTGTTCCGCCTGTACCCACATTGGCTACAAAAATATCAACATTTCCATCCGTATCTTCCCAGATTTCCGGACC
>CACYDA010000157.1 GCA_902773095.1 uncultured Lachnospiraceae bacterium
ATTTGTGTTTAAATTGTGTTTTACACGTGAAAAAAAAATGTTCTTAAACAGCAAAAAAACTGTATGTTTCATAACCGTCCCACAATAGAACCATTACAAAACATACAGCTTTACGCGCTGCGCTTAACTCTATTCTTCCTCTTCGTCCGAAGAATATCCACTATAATCATTTTTTTCTTTTTCTCTGTCCTCAGCCAATTTGACGGTAGGCACACCTGTATATGTCTCAAGATAATCACTTACCTGTTCTACCGTATAACTAGGCTCATATCCCTTTTCATCAAACAGGTATTCATGCAATTTTGTGACATTATAGGATAATCCCTCTGCAACAACCATACTTGCTCCATTAATGGTTGGCGTATCACATGTAAAAGGAAATCCTTCACTTCCTGAAAGAGAAAACTGTAGCATATATGGAATCAGGTCAAGCACTTCATTAAATGACAGGCTTGTTCCGATTACTTTCTCATCCTCCGTATTGTAATTGAAAATTGTCTGTGCCACACTGATCATCTGTGATGCGCCGGCTGTCTTCGCTTTATCTACTAATTTCTTGATCACCGAACGCTGTCTGGCCGTTCTTCCCATATCGTTATTGTAGACCGTTCCATCGTCATCATAAAAAGCTACATATCTGATACGGCAATACGCAGTTGCCTGCAGACCCGATAAATGTGTATTTTCACCATAGGTCAAAAGATCCGGGGCATCCATTCCTGTAATCAGCCTTGTTTCCGTAAGATATCCATTGACATAAAACTGTTCATCAAGCGTCAGATTGACATCAATTCCGCCAAGCGCATCAATAATGTTTGCAAGACCATTGAAATTAACAACAACATAATCTGTAATATCAAGATCAAGGTTTGTATTTAACATATTGATCGCACATTCCGGACCACCTTTAAAGAATGCGGAATTACATTTTGTATAACTCACATCTCCATCCTCATCCACTACCTTAAGCATCGTATCTCGATAAATCGAAGCCATTCTCACTTCTTTTGTCTTATTATTTATGCTTAAAACAATAATCGTATCACTATGTGCGCCATCATCAAATTCACTTCCTCTGGAATCAATACCAAACAGTGCGATGTTTCTGTATGTTTCCATATTCTCTGACAATCCGTCATTGATGACAACTTTGTCCTTGTCATAATCCATATCCTGTACTTTTTCTTCATAATCGGTCTTGGTTGTTTTATTTAAATACATTCTTACGATTGGATTTGCTGAAAAATAGGTGATAAAACCATTTCTGTCATGCTTAAACCAGACAAACAATACCGTCATTGCAACATAAATGACTACCACAATTGATTCTAATGCAAGTACCAGTTTCTTCCATGTTGGTACTGTCTTTTTTCCTGTTTTCTTTTTCCCTGAGGTTTTCATACATTTTCCTTTCTTTAATATGCATTCTTATTAATAAATCCTTTGAATATCGTGAGAAACATGATTTTAATATCGAGTCCGAGAGTCCAATTCTCAATATAATACAAGTCATAATCAATTCTCTTTTTAATCGATGTATCGCCCCTGTAACCATTTACCTGGGCCCATCCGGTCAGTCCCGGCCGAACCTGATGCTTTACCATATATCTTGGAATTTCATCCTTAAATTTTTCCACAAAAAATGGTCTTTCCGGTCTCGGTCCTACAATACTCATCTCGCCCTTTAATATATTAAAAAGCTGAGGCAATTCATCGAGACTTGTCTTTCTTAGGATTCTGCCAATCTTTGTTACTCTCGGGTCATCTTTTACAGTCCAGGCTTTCTTTTCCTCATTTGCATCCTGTACCTTCATTGTTCTGAACTTATACATCATAAATGGCTCATTATGAAGTCCGACTCTTTCCTGCTTAAAGATCAGAGGACCTTTTGAAGTAAACTTCACAAGACAGGATATGATCAGTAATAACGGTGACAAAACTACAATTCCACAAAATGAACCGATAATATCTATGATTCTCTTGATTACTGCGTTAAATGTATTCGATAATGGGACATGACGGATATTGACAACCGGCAATCCCATCAAATCCTCCGTATACGGACTCGACGGTATAATATTATGGTAATCCGGAACAAACTGTGTATGAACACCTGATCTCTCACACAAACTCACAATTTTCTCAAGCTTACTGTACTCACTGAGTCCCAGCGTAATAGCGATTTCATCTAAACTGTTCTGCTCTAGGAGTTCCGTAAGAATATCAATTTTTCCAAGTACTTTCGCCCCATTATAATCTGTACCAGGTTTCACATTGTCATCCAGTATGCCATGTATTTCATATCCCCATTGCGGAAATGTACGGATTCTGTCAATATAAGCCTCTGCCGCCCTACTGTATCCCACCAGCAGAATATGCCGCATATTTTTTCCACTTTTGCGCATCAAATGCAGAATAATCCTGATTGCCATTCTCATACTGGTCTCTAAAAATACATTCATGAAAAAAAACAGAACCAGCATGACACGGGAATAATGTTCTTCTTTTAAAATATAGAGTGCTGACCAGATCAGCATAATTCCGATCAGATTTGCCTTGATAATATTCCCAATCTCTAAACGCCTTCCCTGTACACGCTTTGATGTATACATATGAAATGCCAGATACAAAAGCATATAGACCGGTACAATTGCCAGTAAAACTGTCATATACGTATTAAAAGAAAGTCTTTCCCCCTCATGAGAGAACAGACTCGTCTTAAACTTTAAAAGCCAAGATAGAAAATAGGACGCTTCTATTACTAATGCATCTAACAATATTTGAAGCCTGTTAAAATATTTTTGATTATCTTTTATCATTTCACTAATCTTGCTCCATTCTTTCTATTCTACAGGATTGACAATCATCTTACGTTTATCTTAACCATTCCCCATAATACAACAGTTAACAAAAAATGACAATAACTTTTCTTCAAATTTACATTATTTTTACATATAATATGCTGATGGAGTATTTCTCATTATACTATTGTTGCTCAATCTATATTTCCTTATGCATATGCCATGTCACGGTTCATTTTTCCATATAATTGCATTTACAAAGGAAAAAACTACTCCTCTATTCCTGCATAAAAGAGACCGGTCTTATTAACCGGTCTCTTTTATGCAGGAATCCACTTGTCTTTCTATGCAAAAAAGCTATTTATTTGTCCTGATACATATCTTCATAGTATTTTTGATAATCGCCGCTTGTTACATTCTTCATCCAGTCTTCATTTTCAAAAAACCACTTAATTGTTAATTTAATTCCATCCTTGAACATTGTTTCAGGATACCATCCAAGATCAGCCTTAATCTTATCAGGAGCAATTGCATATCTTCTGTCATGTCCCTTACGATCCTCAACATATGTGATTAAATCTTTATTGATATGTGCTTTTCTAGGATCATCATCAGGCAGCATCTCCTGTAATGTCTCAAGAATGATTTCGATGATTTCAATATTCTGTTTTTCATTATGACCGCCGATATTATACTCTTCAAACAGTTTTCCCTGCTCCTGCACCATATCAATTGCTTTTGCATGGTCTTCAACATATAACCAGTCTCTTACATTTTTTCCATCACCATACACAGGAAGCTTCTTTCCCTGCAATGCATTATTGATAATAAGCGGGATCAGTTTTTCAGGAAACTGATATGGTCCGTAATTATTACTGCAGTTTGTAATATTGGCCGGGAATTTGTATGTGTCCATATATGCTTTCACAAGGAAATCTGAAGATGCTTTACTTGCTGAATATGGGCTATGTGGATCATACGGTGTTGTCTCATAGAAAAAGGCGTTATCATCATCCGGAAGGGAACCATAAACCTCATCCGTAGAAACATGTAAAAACTTCTTTTCCTCTTTAAAAGTGCCATCAGGAAGTTCCCATGCCTCTTTTGCGCAGTTTAACATCACTGCTGTTCCAAGTACATTAGTCTGAACAAATACTTCAGGATTTTTAATGCTTCTGTCCACATGGCTTTCTGC
>CACYDA010000158.1 GCA_902773095.1 uncultured Lachnospiraceae bacterium
ACGTTACCATCCACAATGGCTGATGTCGCTTTCTTAAATCCGGTCTTAATCGCAGACTCTGTACTCTTTCCTGCCGCAATTTCCTCTTTAATTCTTGCATAAATGATTACGTTCGCATCAACTGCCATACCAATTGAGAGGATAATACCTGCAATACCAGGTAATGTCAATGTCAAGTCAAATCCATTCAATACAAGCAGTTCCATGATGGTATATAATACAAGTGCAATACTTGCAACCAGTCCCGGGATTCTGTAGACACAGATCATGAAAATCATTACGATAATCAGACCAATCAAACCAGCCAATAAACTTGTCTCAATGGCATCATTACCAAGCTTTGCACTTACTACCTTAGAACTAATTCGATCAAGCTGAAGACTAAGAGAACCAATACGGATTGTGGAAGCAAGATTCTGTGCTGCCTCCATTGATTCCTGACCTTCAATAATTGCCTGTCCATCTGTTATCCTTGCATTAACAGTAGGGGCACTGATGACCACATCATCATACAGAATGGCAATTGGTTTTTCATAATTGACATCTGTTGCCTCAGCAAACTTTGTTGTACCTGCGCTTGTCATAGTAAGTGCAACAACATACTGGACAGCGTTGTTCTCAGATGAAGTTCTTGCCTGTGCATCGGCACTTTCAATATCATCACCTGATACCCATACTTTATATCTTGTTCCGTCAGGAGTCACATATAAAGGATATGTGGCGTCACCTTCAAAATCAGCATCAGCCTCTGTAACAAACATCAGTGAACCCGGTTTACCAAGTTCGTCAATTACTGTCTGGGCATCAAATGTTCCGGGAATATCTACTGTGATCTTATCATCACCTTCTGTATATACTTCTGATTCTGTACTAAAATTGGCAACACGGAGTTCCAACTTATACTTTGTGTCCTCTACCTGTTCTTTTGTGTAATCCTCATCTTTAATCTGATAAGTAACACTAACTCCACCTTTCAGGTCAAGACCAAGAATAATATTCTCTGCCGAACCTGTCTTTGTCTTTCCTACACCGACTGCTGCCACAAAACCCATAGCAACAATTAATATCAGTGAAATCAGGAACAGACCGGTACTTTTTCCTTTACTGAACTTCATTTCTTCTTAAACATTCCTTTCTTTATACTTTTATATTGAAATCAACAGTCAGCTATTGCCGCTTTGATCATAATGGCACATTCAATACGTTTCCTTTGCATTTCACATCCAATATCATAAGCATCTGTTATGGAACCATGAAACTTATAGGAATTCGCAGCACATCCACCACTGCAATAGTATCTTGCAAAACACTGTGAGCATTTGTCTTTTGCATAGACATTGCACATTTTAAACTCATCACAGATCTCCTGTCTTTGAATGCCATCAAATACATTGCCAAGTAAAAACTCCTCCTGACCAACAAATTGGTGACAAGGATATAAATCTCCCCAAGGAGTCACTGACAGATATTCTGTTCCCGAACCACAGCCAGATAATCTCTTTGCCACACATGGTCCCTGCTGCAGATCAATCATAAAATGGAAAAAGTTAAATCCTCTTCCCTCTTTATATCGTTTGATATACTCTCTTGCCAATTTATCATATTCTTCCTTAATCTTAGGAAGGTCTTCTTCTTTGATTGCATATTTTTCGTCATCTTCACCGACAACCGGTTCCATTGACATCTGTTTGAATCCCAAATCGGCATAATGAATCACATCTTCTGAAAAATCAAGATTATCGTGAGTAAATGTACCTCTCACATAATAATTGGTCTGATTTCTGCTCTCTGCCATTTTTTGAAACTTAGGAACAATCACATCATAACTTCCTTTGCCGTTTCTAAATGGTCTCATTCTGTCATTCACTTCTTTTCTTCCGTCAAGACTAAGTACGACATTTGCCATCTCTTTGTTGGCAAATTCCATTACCTCATCATTTAAAAGAACGCCATTCGTAGTAAGTGTGAATCTGAAATTTTTGTTAAACTCTTGTTCTTTCGAACGGCCGTATCTGACAATTTCTTTTACCACTTCCCAATTCATCAGTGGTTCTCCGCCAAAAAAGTCGACCTCAAGATTTCTCCTGTTTCCAGAGTTTTCAATCAGAAAATCAATTGCTTTTTTACCTACTTCAAGACTCATCATTGCTTTCTCACCATTATATTCGCCTTTTCCGGCGAAACAATATTTGCAGGCAAGATTACAGTCATGCGCTATATGAAGGCACAATGCCTTCACTACCGTTTTTCTCTTTTTAAAATCTGTTATATACTGCTTATAAATGTCCTCTGTAAAAAGCTGTCCGGCATTTTTGAGTTCTTCAACTTCATAAAATGCTTCTTCTATCTCATTATCGCTATATTTCAAACTAAGCTCATCCATGATTGTTTCTTTGTCATGATTCTCATACATTTCAATCAGATCATAACATACATTATCCACTACATGAACAGAGCCGCTATTTACATCCAGAACAATATTATAACCATTGCTCTTATATTGATGTATCACTGTGTAATTACCAAACCTTTCTAACGCACG
>CACYDA010000159.1 GCA_902773095.1 uncultured Lachnospiraceae bacterium
TACTTTATTAGGCCAGATTATCTTTTTGAACTCAGCTTTGAGACCTTTGAACCAGCTCTTCTTTGGAGCTTTTTCGTTTGCTTTAGCTTCTCCCATTGCTACCTCTTTCCTAATAAGCGTGATTATTTTGTTTCTTTGTGTAATGTATGCTTTCTACAGAACTTGCAATACTTGTTTGTTTCCATTCTGTCAGGGTGTGTCTTCTTATCTTTTGTTAAATTGTAATTACGTTGCTTACACTCTGTACATGCCAATGTTATCTTTACGCGCACAACTTCCCACCTCCACTTTATTTTCTCGCTTGTGCTTTAATCTGTGTTTTCACTCCACTTAAATTAAAGCAAAAAAAAAAGACTTCTTCCATCGCAAGGTTAATATATCACAGCGTGAAAGTTTCGTCAACTAATTTTTAAAAGTTTCGCCCAAAAAGCAGTCCAAACTGATCCGGAATATCTGAAATTCTGAAATTCCCAAACTCCAAAGTATCAGATGCTCTATTATTGTTTCTCTTTCGAAGCTTACCATACATCAAGCTGTACGGTAGCTTCGAGGGAGAGAATTTCTGTTAATTCACTTTTGTTTTGTTTTTTTTGCAGATTTCTTTCCTGCAATAATCATAAATAAATAGATTGCCAAAAATAGTCCGGTCAGAATCATTCCACAAATCCTGACAGTATTTTCATTATGAATGCTCTTTTCTGAAGGCTCAAATTCCATTCCATCCGGAAGCTCCCCGGCTGTAATACTCTTTGAATGTGTGGCTGTATCATCTGTTTTTCCATCCAGGAGATCATTTTCTTTCCTGCTTCCTTCCAAATCTGCCACATCACCGTTCTCTTGTAAATACTCCCCTACTGCGGCATCATCTCTTACACAATATACCACATAACGGTTCGTATTCTTTCCATATGGATGACAGGTTAACAACGTAACCATATCCTGCCCCGGAATGATTTTGACCTTGTCGATGTCAAATGGTTCGATTACTATGATTTTAACTACTTTATATCTTAATGTCTGCCAGAGATTTGTGATTTGAATTTCATCTCCCGGCTCCAATTGTTCTATTTCTGCCAGAAAACCTCTGCTTCTATGAGCTGCAATAACGCAGTTTGTATTCATTCCTCCAACCGGCATACTCGTCTGGTTCATAATCGTTGCGCCTTTACTCATATTCGTTTTGTTTGAACCGATATACATCGCCATTGTCACACCTATTTTTTCAATGGTAATATAACCCGCTACGTCATCGATTATTCCAAACGAAGGCAAATCAAAGCTAGTTGTCGTGTAACTGAATACGTCACGCAGCCCCGACTGGTTTTCTTCATATATTCTTTGATTGTATTCCTTCATATTTTCATAAAGTTCATCAAACGGGACTGTGATTCCATCACTACTATTTGTCTCATTATTTCCTGTCGGTCTATTTTCTTCCGCTCTTTTTGAAAACTCTTTTATGATTCTGTCATTTTCTCTTTCAAGCTTCCATTCCCGCAAGTATGGTTTTGAAAGAATCAGAAATCCTAAAAGGAGCATGATGAAAGCTATGATATTCATTATCTTTTTCATTAATTTCCTGCCTGTTTTCATTATAATTAAGGGCAGAGCCAATCATCATTGGTTCTGCCCCTAACTATATTATACAGGAATTTCGCTGTCTGTCAATAAAACGAAATTAATTACTAAACAAAGGTGTTGATAAATATCTGTCACCCGAATCCGGGAGTAATGCAACAATTGTCTTGCCTGCATTTTCCGGTCTTTCTGCAACAATCTTCGCTGCTTTCAACGCTGCACCAGATGAAATACCCACAAGTACTCCTTCCTTATGTGCAAACTCTCTTCCCTCTGCAAACGCATCATCATTCTCGATTGCAATTACTTCATCATATACCTTTGTATTTAAAACATCTGGTACAAATCCTGCACCAATTCCCTGAATCTTATGTGCTCCCGGTGTTCCCTTTGACAGTACTGCACTGGTTGCCGGCTCTACAGCAATAATTTTCACATCAGGATTCTGACTCTTTAAGTACTCGCCTACACCCGTAATCGTTCCACCTGTACCAACACCGGCAATGAATATATCAACTTTTCCCTCTGTCTGTTCCCAGATTTCCGGACCTGTTGTTTTTCTGTGAACTTCAGGATTTGCCGGATTGACAAACTGACCAAGGATCACAGAACCTTCAATTGACTCTTTCAGTTCCTCTGCCTTTGCAATAGCTCCTTTCATTCCCTTTGCGCCTTCCGTCAGAACGAGTTCTGCTCCATATGCCTTCAATAAATTTCTACGTTCAACACTCATCGTATCAGGGAGTGTGAGGATAGCTTTATATCCCTTCGCTGTAGCAACAGCTGCAAGACCAATTCCTGTGTTTCCACTTGTAGGCTCGATAATAGTTGCTCCCGGTTTTAACAATCCTTTTTCTTCCGCATCTTCAATCATGGCAAGTGCAATACGATCCTTTACTGAGCCGGCCGGATTGAGATATTCCAGTTTTGCAAGTATTGTTGCATTCAAGTCTTTTCCGTATCTGTTCAACTTCAATATCGGTGTTTTTCCTATCAATTCTAATGAACTCTCTTTAATATCACTCATGTTTTGTCTCTCCTTTTTTATACAAATTTTAATTATCTAGTTGTCTGGTTTATTTCCTATAATTTTAGTAGGAACTGTATGAATTATATTATAGGAGCTGATAATTACTTTGTCAAGCAGAATTTTATTTATAATCTTATTTCCAAAATTTTATTTAGATCCCTGGCTAACTAATCAGGAATTTTTTTCCATTTATTAGCCACCACTCCTTCCAACCCCTCTATTTTTCTCGCCTCCGGCTAACTA
>CACYDA010000160.1 GCA_902773095.1 uncultured Lachnospiraceae bacterium
TGAATGTTTTTTTTAAATCATTGAGTAATGATGAATTACAAAGTATTAATGGTGGAGTTAGTGAAATGAGACCAATCACTAAACTTATTGTGAAAGTATATAAAAAAATCTTTAGCTAAACTCACATTAATGCAACATACTACCGCATAGAAAATAATGCCAATATCTACATTATTTTCTATGCATTACGAAATGAAAAAAACGGAGGATAAGTTTAACCATGACAACAATTATTGAACACCAAACATTAGAACTGCATCATTTAATCTCCTTTAGAGGATTAATTGATCTGCAAGAGATTCCGGCACTTGAAAAGAAATTAGAACAGGAAATTCATTTGGCAGGAGCAAAAAGAGAGTCAGGCATGATTAAAGCAGTACATGGTTTTTTATATGGAAAATATGATATTGAACTTCTTATTCCTATTAATAAAAGGATTCATAATACCGATCAATATAAATATAAAGAGACTCTTAAGATAGTGAATGCGTTATTAGGGAAGCATATTGGTAATCCTGACGAGGCAGACGAAACACTTTTAGAACTCGAACACTATATATCCACTAATCAGTATCTTCCTACATCTGTTGCTTATCAGGTTGTCAAAAAAATCAATGGGGCAGAACCTGAAAAAAGTGAAATTGATATCTACATTGGTGTGAGTGCCAATATACTATAAATGTTGGGAATTTTTATACAACGAAAATAGAATTATCATAAGTGCCAAAGAAAGGAGAAATGTATTCTGCTCATACATAAGTACGAAATCCATCTTGTTGGTGAGCAGTGTCACATAATTATGTGATATACATGAACGAAATGTATGAATTATTATTGTGTAAAACAGCATGATATTACAGATTGTGGTGCTGCATGCCTGGCAACGATTGCAAAGCAGAATGGTTATGAGATTGGTATTACAGCAATCAGGGAAATTGCGGGCACTGACAGACATGGAACAAATGCATATGGACTCATTAAAGCAGCAGAACAGCTTGGATTTAAGGCACAGGGAGTAAAAGGAGACAGAGAGGCATTTTTTACTGATTTTCCGTTGCCGTGCATTGCACATGTAGTTGTGGATGGCAATCTGTTGCATTATGTTGTCATTCATGAAATTACCAAAAAACAAGTGATAATTGCAGATCCGGCTGAAGGAATCGTGAGGATGCGTCCTAATGAGTTTTTTGGGGATATGGCAGAAGGGAAAGCACCTAAATACCAGTGGACAGGGGTGCTTATTTTTATAGAGAAAAGTAACAGTTTTAAAAAGAAAAATGAAAAAGAAGGAATATTCGGTCGCTTTTTTAAAATTCTTTATCCGCAAAAAAGACTGGTTTTTAGAATTTTTGTTTGTTCACTCATCTATACGATCTTAGGAATTGCGGGAGCATTTTATTTTAAATTTCTTGTGGACAGTGTATTGCCTGGAGAAATGAAAAATACACTTACAACAATTTCTATAGCGATGATCGTACTTAGTCTTTTCAAAGTAATTTTAAATGCATTCCGTTCGCATTTATTACTGTATCTGAGTCAGAAACTGGATATATCCCTGCTTCTGGGATACTACAGGCATGTAATAGAATTGCCGGTTAATTTTTTTGGAACCAGGCATGTCGGTGAAATAATATCAAGGTTTAATGATGCAGGTAAAGTAAGAGATGCAATATCCGGCGCCACACTTACAGTGATGATTGACACAATTATGGCAATTGCAGGTGGAATCATTCTGTATATGCAGAGTGAAAAAATGTTTAAGATTGCTGTGGTGATGGTATTGGCTTACATTGTAATTGTTGCAGTATTTCATCAATATTATGAAAAATTGAACAGATTAGAAATGCAGAATAATGCGGAACTTACATCCTATCTTGTCGAATCATTTAATGGAATCCAGACGATTAAAGCGTATAATGCAGAGAGAAAAGCAAATATAACAACAGAAATGAAATTTGCAAAATTGTTAAGAAGTGTGTTTAAATTAGGATATGTGAGTAATATTCAGGCATCATTAAAGACATTTGTTGAGTTAGTAGGGGGAGTGTTGATCTTATGGATTGGTGCGATCAATGTGCTGAACGGTAATATGACATTGGGAACACTCATTACTTTTAACTCTCTTTTGGTGTACTTTTTAGAACCGGTTAAAAATCTGATTAATTTACAGCCGATGATGCAAACTGCCGTAGTTGCTGCTGACAGGCTGGGAGAAATACTTGATTTGGAGATTGAAAAAACAGAAAGGGAATATCATAAATTGGAGCCGGAACATTTATTGGGTGATATAAAAATAAATCATCTGTATTTTCGATATGGTATGAGAAAATTAGTCCTTGAGAATATTGATGTTCATATCAGGCAGGGTGAAAAAGTAGCCTTTGTAGGTGAGAGTGGTTCGGGAAAAACAACACTTTCAAAATTGTTATTACATCTGTATTCCCCTGAAAAAGGGAAAATACTAATAGGTGACAATAATTTAGAAGATATCAAAATAGAAGTAATTCGTGAAAAGATTGCATACATCTCTCAGGAAACATTTTTATTCAGTGGAACGATTTTGGAAAACCTGATTCTTGGTCTTGACCATGTGCAGATGGATGACGTGATCAAAGCCTGTAAGATGGCACAGGCACATCAGTTTATCGAAGAACTGCCTTTAAGGTATGAGACAATGCTTGAGGAAAATGGTGAGAATTTATCAGGAGGTCAAAGACAGAGAATTGCAATCGCACGAGCCATATTAAAGAATCCTGATATTCTGATTCTTGATGAGGCAACCGCCAATCTGGATTCCGTAACAGAAAGAGCAGTCAGCCAGACAATTCATGAATTTGCAAAGAATAAAACCACCATCTTCATTGCTCATAGACTCAGTACGATCAAGAATTGTGATAAGATATTTGTGATGGAGAAAGGTCATGTAATAGAAAGTGGCACACATAAAGAATTGATCAGGCTTGGAGGAAACTATGCAAAATTAGTAGAAGAACAATCATTGGATCATTATGAGATGAACAGTATGGAGAGAAAGGAAAGCTTAAAGGTGGTGTAGCATCATGAAACCAATTATTTTAGAGATGGAAGACTTGTCTGATAGTATGGAAATATATCATTCGAAGCCGCGCTCTTATGTATCGGGTTTTATTTATATTATTTTGGCAATGATGATTGCGTTTTCCATATGGATGCACAGTACAAAAATGGACATTGTTGTAAGGGAAAAGGGAACATTTCATGGTAATATAGATGAGATGGAGTTACATGTCAATAACAGTGATATTGCAAAATTGAAATCTGGTCAAAAGGTCAGATTTGAGATTACATCCTATCCTGCCAGTGAATATGGGTATTTTACCGGGTTTATCAAAAGTATCCCGGACAAGGCAAAATATGATGATCATGGTAAGGCATATTATGAAATAAAAGTTGCATGTGATATGGAAAACATGACAGACAGGAATGGAAATAAGATTCGTATCATGGATGGAATGGAGTGCAAGGCAAAAATCGTGGTAGGAACAAAAAATGTGATGGGGTATCTGATGGAAAATATGATGAAATAAAGTGTGAAAGAAATGCAGATCAGGCATAGGAGAAGTGATTTCGAATATGCCTTATTTTTATGTAAACGCCCCGCATGAGGAATGTTCCGACTGTGTCGGATGCGGGGCGGCACAGCGAGCAGGAAGGGAACAAGTTGCCAACCTACTCGATTTTATAAGGGAATTTAAAATCGAAAATATGTTCGAAAAATTCGATTTATCATTGCATTCTTTTCATTAAAATGTTAGAATAGTCAAATATAAATTTTATACAATGAATATAGGATGAGATTCATATTGATGAAAGGTAACAAAGAAATGATTACTCTTATAGATAATAGTTTAGATGTAGATACATATCTTGAACTAAGAAAGTCTGTCAACTGGAAGAAACTAAGTATAGAGCAGGCAACAAAGGCATTAGGGCATAGCCTGTTTACAGTATGTGCATATGAAGATGGAAAGCCTGTAGGAATGGGAAGAATTGTTGGAGATGGAGTTGTAATTGATTATATCCAGGATTTAGTGGTACGTCCTGATGAGCAGGGAAAAGGAATAGGAAGATTGGTGATTGAAAGACTGATTCGATTTGTGAAAGAGACCAAACTGCAAGATACGGAGATTATGCTTTGTCTGATGTGCGCAACAGGAAGAGAACAGTTTTATCAGAAGTTTGACTTTATCGCCAGACCTACTGACAGTCTTGGTCCCGGAATGATTCAGTATATAAAAACAGATGGATTTGAAAGTGAGTGATTATTTTGGAAAATAGGATTACAATGTATCTTGTCAGACATGCAAGACAAAACAGTCCGTTATGCAATGTAAATGCAGAGCTTTCAAAAGAAGGGATTCTTCAGAGCAAACTGTTGGGAAAAAGGCTGAAAGAGTACGGAATTCATCAGGTTTATTCGAGTCATCTGATTCGTGCAGTGATGACAGCAAATCTTGTCAGAACTGAAATTGGCAATATACAATCAAAAGAAGAAAAATGTGAGTTTGAAGAACTAAGAGAAACTGATTTTGGAGAATTGACAGGACTTCCTGATTCTATTCTTAGAGAAAAGTACGCTGACTATTATGAGGCAAGAGATTTGAAAAAAGAAGATTTACGAATTCCCGGAGGGGAAAACGGAGAAGAAGTATACATAAGGATGAACAGAGCAATTGAAAACATCATTGATCAGTCAGTTACCAATGGTTATCAAAAAATCGCAATTATTTCACATGGAGGGGCAATCAGATGTTATCTGGCAGGGCTGCTTTCTATGCCACAGTCCCACAGGTTTATGATTGCAAAAAATATGGAAAATACAGCAATTACAGAAATCCGCTATGATGTCGATTCGAAAGTATATTCTGTGGAGAGGATGAATGATTATTCTCACTTAGAAGGTCATGATGAATTACTAAGAAAGCATTTTAAGGAGCAGGGATTTCATTATAATAGGAACAACAATTAGTTATGGATAGGAAGGTAAATTATGTCATCAGAAGTAACAAAAAAGTATGATGCCAATAGTATTTCAATTCTTGAAGGATTAGAGGCAGTAAGAAAAAGACCCGGAATGTATATTGGAAGTGTTTCTACAAAAGGATTGAATCATCTGATTTATGAGATTGTAGACAATTCTGTTGATGAACATTTAGCCGGTCATTGCAGCCAGATTAGTGTAACCTTAGAAAAGGATGGAACAGCTGTTATTAAAGATAATGGAAGAGGAATTCCGGTGGGAATTAATGAAAAGACGGGATTACCTGCAGTTGAAGTCGTATTTACCATGCTTCATGCAGGAGGCAAATTTGGTGATGGAGGATATAAAATATCGGGTGGTCTGCATGGTGTAGGAGCTTCCGTTGTCAATGCACTTTCTGAGTGGCTTGAGGTAACGATTAAAGTAGAGGGAAAGGTCTACAACCAAAGATATGAGCGAGGAAAAGTGATGTATCCGCTGAAAGAAACAGGAACATGCAGAAAAAGTGATACCGGAACGACTGTCAGATTTCTGCCGGATAAGGAGATATTTGAAAAGACATATTTTAAGGCAGAAGCAATTAAGAGCAGAATGCATGAGACGGCCTATTTAAATCCTAATCTGACGATTGTATTTGAAAATAAGAGGTATTCAGAAGAAGAAAAAATAGAATTTCATGAAGAGGATGGAATTAAAGCATATGTAAAGACATTGAATAATGGAAAATCAGCATTGCATGATGTAGTATATTATAAAAGAGAGTCAGAAGGAATAGAAGTTGAAGCGGCATTTCAGTTCGTTGATGAGTTTCAGGAAAATATTATGGGATTTTGTAATAATATTTATACCCAGGAGGGAGGAACTCATATCACCGGATTTAAAGCAAAGTTTACAACTGTGATTAACCAATATGCAAGAGAACTAGGGATTTTGAAGGAAAAGGATGCAAACTTTACCGGATCAGATGTTAGAAATGGCATGACAGCAGTAATTGCAGTGAAACATCCGGATCCAAGATTTGAAGGACAGACAAAGACGAAACTGGATAATCCTGATGCGGGCAAGGTAGTAGCGGATGTAACAGGAGAAGAAGTGGTTCTGTATTTTGATAAGAATCTGGAAGATTTGAAACAGGTGATCAGTTGTGCAGAAAAATCCGCAAAGATACGAAAAGCGGAAGAAAAAGCCAAGACAAACCTTTTAGTGAAGCAGAAATTCTCAGTTGGAGGAAATGGGAAATTAGCAAATTGTGAGAGCAGAAATGCACAAGAATGTGAGGTATTTATCGTTGAGGGGGATTCTGCCGGAGGTTCTGCGAAAATGGCAAGAAATCGAAAGATACAGGCGATCATGCCGATTCGTGGAAAAATATTAAATGTAGAAAAAGCATCAATGGACAAGGTTCTTGCCAATGCAGAAATCAAAGAAATGATTAATGCATTTGGCTGTGGTTTCTCGGAAGGATATGGAAACGATTTTGATATCACAAAGTTAAGGTATCATAAAATCATTATAATGACAGATGCCGATGTGGACGGGGCACATATTGATACATTGCTGCTTACATTCTTTTACAGATTCATGCCGGATCTGATCACACATGGACATGTATATATCGCGATGCCGCCACTTTACAAAGTCGTTCCAAAACGAGGCGAGGGAGAATACTTATATGATGATAAGGCACTTGAAAAATACAGAAAAACCCATACGGGATTCACATTACAAAGATACAAAGGTCTTGGTGAAATGGATGCAGAACAGCTTTGGGAAACAACACTTAACCCGGAGACTAGGATACTGAAGCAGGTTGAAATAGAAGATGCCTATATGGCATCCGAAGTGACAAGTATGTTAATGGGCACAGATGTACCGCCAAGACGAAAATTCATACACGATCATGCCCATGATGCCGAAATTGATATATAGGAGGTGACGATATGGCTGAACAGATTATTAAGACGGAATATTCTGATGTAATGCAGAAATCATATATAGACTATGCGATGAGTGTAATCTGCCAAAGAGCGCTGCCGGATATCAGAGACGGTTTAAAGCCTGTGCAAAGACGTGTTTTGTATGCCATGGATCAACTGGGATTAAATTATGATAAACCTCATAGAAAATCAGCCCGTATTGTAGGTGATACAATGGGTAAGTATCATCCTCACGGTGACAGTTCCATCTATGAAGCCCTTGTTGTACTTGAACAGGATTTTAAAAAAGGTATGGCATTAATTGATGGACATGGCAATTTTGGTTCAATCGAAGGTGATGGCGCAGCGGCAATGCGTTATACGGAAGCAAAGTTGAAAAAATTCACACAGGAAGTTTATCTTGCAGATTTAGATAAAGATGTGGTAGATTTTGTTCCCAATTTTGATGAGACAGAGAAAGAACCGGAGGTACTCCCGGTGCGTGTTCCTAATGTACTCATTAATGGAGCAGAAGGAATTGCAGTTGGTATGACAACCAACATACCTACTCACAATCTTGCGGAAGTGATTGATGCAGAAATTGCATATATGGACAATAATAATATTACGAATAAAGAATTGATGCAATATGTAAAAGGACCGGATTTTCCGACGGGAGGTCTTGTAGTGAATAAAAGTGAGCTTTTATCCATTTATGAGACAGGACAGGGAAAAATTAAACTGCGGGGAAAAGTGGAATTTGAACAGGCATCCAAAAAAACAGAGCGTGATAAACTAGTGATTAGTGAGATTCCTTATACGATGATCGGTGCCGGTATCAGCAAATTTATTTCTGATGTCTGTGAACTGATTGAGACGAAAAAGACACAGGATATTGTTGATCTGTCTAATGAGTCGTCTAAAGAGGGAATTAGAATTGTACTTGAATTGAAAAAAAATGCAGATGTAGAAAAACTGATCAATATGCTATATAAGAAGACGAAGCTTGAAGATACTTTTGGTGTCAATATGCTTGCTATCGTCGATGGAAGACCGGAGGTGTTAAGCTTAAAGGGAATCATTGAAAATAGCGTTAAGTTTCAATATGAAATTCAGACTAGAAAGTACAATACACTTCTCAAAAAAGAACTTGAGCAGAAAGAGATTAAAGAAGGTCTCATAAGAGCATGTGATATTATTGATTTGATCATCGAAATCTTAAGAGGCAGTAATAGTATCAAGGATGCGAAGAATTGTCTTGTCAATGGTGATACAAGCAAGATTCATTTTAAGCATAAAGAATCAGAATTGTATGCGTCGAATCTCAATTTCACGGAAAAGCAGGCACAGGCCATACTTGATCTGAGACTCTATAAATTGATTGGTCTTGAAATTCTTGCACTCCAAAAAGATTATGAAAAAATCGTTGAGAGAATCGCTGAATATGAAGAGATTTTAAATTGCCAAAAAGCGATGATCAAAGTGATAAAAAAAGAACTTCTGGCCATCAAAAAGGAGTATGCTATTGAGAGAAAAACGGTTATTGAAGATGGAAAAGAAGCTGTATTTGAAGAGACAAAATTTGTTGAACAGGAAGTCGTCTTTCTGATGGACAGATTTGGCTATGCAAAAACGATTGATGTTTCGATATACGAAAAAAACAGAGAAGCGGCTGACAATGAATATAAATATGTGTTCAGGTGTATGAACACCGATAAAATTTGTGTTTTCACGGATGCCGGCAATCTGCATCAGGTTAAAATACTTGATATTCCACTTGTCAGGTTCAAGGACAAAGGAACACCGATTGATAATTTGAGTAATTATGACAGCAAACAGGAAAATATTGTATTTATTGCAAATACAACGATGCTGTTTTCAAAGAAACTCCTGTTTACGACAAAACTGGGAATGATGAAATTAGTTGACGGTGAGCAGTTTAATGTTTCTAAAAAGACAGTAACAGCTACGAAGCTCAATGACCAGGATCGATTGCTCAGTGTTGTGATTACAGATGCAGTACAACGACATGTAAACGGAAATGATGAGAATGATACAAAGGATGCTTCAGGGGGATCAGATTTCAATGAAGCCTTTGAAGATTTTGAACAAATGCAATTTGGTAATGGCGTATTAAGTGGTGGTTCCGATGAGTTTATGGGAGAGGAGTTTACGGATTCAGGGGATTTTATCAATTTAGAAAATGTTCCAAATGATGATGTGTATATGAGCCGGACGGATATTCTGCAGGATTCCCACATGACAGAAATCTATACAGATCAGATTGTAGTTCTTCAAACAGAAAATGGAGTATTCCTGCGATTCTGCCTTAAAGAAATACCTGAAAAGAAAAAAGGCGCAGTTGGTGTGAGGGGCATCAAGCTGACATCCGGAGATTATTTAACGAATGTATATGTGATTGATGCAGGAGATAATGTTCTTGCCGATTATAAAGGAAAGACGGTCGAACTTAGAAAACTGAAAACGACAAAAAGAGATACTAAGGGTACAAAAGTGAGAGGATAAAAAAGTGGATCGAAAGTAATTCGCCATCAAATCAGTAATACCACGATAAAAAAAGATACAAGAAAATATACAAGAAAA
>CACYDA010000161.1 GCA_902773095.1 uncultured Lachnospiraceae bacterium
GAGAAAAAACATAAAAGCGAAACCAAGAGAATGCAAAAAAAATAATCAAAAGATATAAGAATAATATATAACAGAAAACGGAGGACAAAGAATAATGAGAGTATTTTGAAAAAATGTGAAAAATCTAAAATTATATCAGTAATAGTAATATGCAGTCTGTTATGTGCATTTTTGATAGATAAGCCAAATAGAATAGAGGTATATGAACCAGAGAATAGAGAATATGTATCTGAAGTCAACGCAAAATGATCCGTAGAAATGAGTACTAGAGAACAGATATAATACATAATAAAAAAAAGTGCCAAATGATAAGAAAATCATTTGGCACAAATTATTTAAATTATATAAAAAACAATCGTCTAATTAGTCAAGCTTGTTAACAGCTTTTGCTAAACGAGATACTTTTCTAGAAGCATTGTTCTTGTGGTAAACACCCTTTGTACAAGCCTTGTCGATTTCAACTGTAGCAGCGTTAAGAGCAGCAACAGCAGCCTCTTTATCGTTTGCAGCGATCGCAGCGTCAACTTTCTTTATAGAAGTCTTAACCTTAGATCTGATAGATTTATTTCTAGCAGTTTTTGTCTCAGTAACTAAAATTCTTTTTTTTGCAGATTTAATATTAGCCAATCTGTCCACCTCCAAAATATTTTCTGTTTTTTTCTTGCTTGATTCTTAAGCAACTTTACCTATTGACTCCGTTGAGAGAGTTTAGAGCCAATCACACCTGTTTACAATCAATTGACGCGGACGTGCCATATGTAAACATACTCATGTAGTTTAAATGAAATTTGAATTAATGTCAATACATAATTACAAAAAAAATGAAAAAAATATTAGAAAAAGAAAAGGAAAAAGATGAAATGGGGAGGCATGTATGGATCATAATCATCTATTTAAAATCAGGACAGACCTGGCAGTAGAATTAAAGGAAGATGTCACAAAAGAGAAGGGAAGAATGGAAGGAATACAGATTGACAGTAAATACATTTTTGAAAACAGAATTTTTGTAACGAAGGTAATTGTACAAAATGACATAGGAGCCAAGAATCTTGGTAAGGACATCGGTACGTATATTACATTAGAATCACCGGAACTGGCAAGCTGTGATGCGGGGTATCACAGAGAAATGTCAGCAGCGCTCGCCACATATGTCAGTGAACTGCTTCCAAAATCTGATCATCATGAAAAGACAAAAATACTTGTGACAGGACTTGGAAACCGGGAAGCAACACCGGATTCATTGGGACCAAGAGTGGTTGACAACTTATGGATTACAAGACATATGACACAGGATATTGCCAATATGGAGATGGTTGATCAATGCTCTGATTTTGAAGTCAGTGCAATTGTACCAGGGGTTCTCGCACAGACAGGAATGGAATCGGCAGAAATCGTCAAAGCGATTGTATCGGAAATTCATCCGGATGTTGTGATTGCTGTAGACTCATTGGCAGCAAGGAATACCAAAAGATTAAACACTACGATACAGATTTCGAGTGCAGGGATCAATCCGGGTTCAGGAGTAGGAAATCACAGAAAAGGATTGACATTTGATACCATCAAAGTGCCTGTGATCGCCATAGGAATACCGACCGTGGTAGATGCAGCAACAATTGTCAATGACACGTTCGACAACCTGTTGGGAGTCTTTAAGATGACAAAGGGGATGGAAGACATTAATGAAGTCATGTCAGGTTTTTCACAGGAAGAAAAGTACCGGCTTGTAAGAGAATTAATTGAACCGGAGATGGCATCCATGTATGTTACTCCAAAAGATATTGATGCAACTGTCAAATATATTAGTTATACCATCTCAGAAGGGTTGAATATTATATGGAGCGGAGGCATATAATGTATGGCAGGCAAAGAATCGTGATGAAGGGGAAGAAGTGATGAGAAGACATGCATATTATCGAAGAGGACATAAAAATCATTATAATCGTAATCATTCCACAGGCAGTATTATTATTTCAGTAGTAATCTACGGTTTGTTTGTGTATTTAATTGTCACTTTGTTCAATATCAGTATTAATAAAACCATCAGACAGAATGTAATGGGGAATATTGCAAAACAAGTGGCTGCCAGAGAAGTGGGGATCATTGGTTATGTATCTGTGAAAGACAATAGAATATTATCTTCGCACAATGATCATATTGCGGCCTTGATTTTGGGGCTGTTATCGGATCCGGTAACGCAGTACAATGAAAAAAATGTGGCTGTTGGTATTGCAAATGCCAGGGAGGTTACATTTTTTTTGGACAACAGGGAGTTAGGAATGAATCAGGATGAAGAAACAGGAATAGATGAACAAAAGATTCAGGTTCAGAATGAAATACTAAACAATGAAGAATCAGATGGTATTAATAGTGAAAAAACAGCAGGGAACAGCAAAGAAGATGGCACGGTAGAGAATCATGATGGCGATAACGGGAATTCTGGGAGTGATGCAGATCAAAGCAATGAGAGGAGAAGTAATGATAATGAAAAGGCGGAAGAAAGTGAAAATAATGTTACTGTAGCGAATATGGATCTTAATAAGAAGAAAGAAATCAAGGTATCAGATCTGACATATGAATATATGATGAAAAACTTTTATACCGTTGTTTCAAGCACAACATTAAAACCGGAAGATATCAATGCTGAAAAACTGATGAATATCAATATGAAGCTGAGTACCAAAAGTGATCAGCCGCAGATTTTGATTTATCACACACATGGACAAGAGGGTTTTACGGATAGTGTCAGTGGAAATCCGGAGACAGGAATTGTAGGAGTAGGAAACTATCTGGTAGATTTGTTACGTAATCAATATGGTTACAATGTGATTCACATTACGGATTCCTTTGATTATGTCAATGGTGTATTTGACAGGAGTAAAGCATATGATTATGCCTATGAAAGAATCGCAAGCGTGCTGGCAGAAAACCCTTCCATAGAGGTTGTCATCGATTTGCATAGAGACGGTGTAGGAGAGCAGACACATCTTGTCACAGAAGTGAACGGAAAACCAACAGCGCAGATTATGTTTTTTAATGGAATCAGCAGGTTAAACAGTATTGGAGAAATCGGCTATCTTTATAATCCATACAGAACGGAAAATCTTGCCATGAGTCTTCAGATGAAAGTTCTTGCAGAGGAATATTTTGAGGGATTCACAAGGAGAAATTATATTCAGGCATATCAGTACAACCTTCATATGAGACCAAAGTCGATGTTGATTGAGGCTGGAGCACAGACAAATAGCTTTGAAGAAGTGAAAAACGCGATGGAACCCCTGGCAGCATTATTACATATGTGTATAGGCGATGCGAACTAAAAATTGGATAATAATGAAAAAAAATCAGTTGTAGAATTTCAAATTAACTGCTATAATTCACAGCAAGAGTAGAATAAAACAATATTCTGGGTATGGTCAAAATTAGAATATGAGAAAAGGAGACAGATGAAATGAAGGATAAGATTGTAGATCTTAAAGACACGTTATTTGAAAAAGCGACAGCAAATAAGAAAACTTCAGCAATTGTAGCAGCTTGTGTGTTAGCAATCGCTGTGATCATTATTGTGACGGTGTCTTCAATCGGAGGCGGAAACAAGCAGAATAAAAATGCCGGTTCGGACAGCAATCAAAATCAGATTAAAAATGATTCCGCAACTTCCGGTAATTCATCATTAAATGAAAATGGAACAACAACCGGTGGTGAGAATGGAACAGGTCAGACAACAAGTGGTACCCAGCAAAATAATCAGGGAGAAACCGTTGCCGGTACGGGAAATGGCGGACAGAATACAACGACTGCCAATAATGGTACAGGTAATGCAAATGGAAACACAGCAAACAATGGTACCACAGGGAATACTGCAGGTAACGGTACCACAGGCAACGGTACAGGAACGACAAATGCAGGAAATACCGGATATACAGGAAATGCAGGTTCAGGAAATACAAATAATACAGGTACAGGAAACAACACATCGGGTTATTCCACAGGAAACACTGGCAATACAGGAAATACGACTGGCAATACAGGTGGTAATACAGGATATACAACAGGTGGAACGACAGGCGGAACAACAGGTGGTACAACAGGCGGTACGACAGGTGGAGGAACAACGACAACATTCTCAGGAACGGATACACCACAGCCAAATGAGGAAGCAATCTATAATCAGTTATTCAGTCTCGATAATAAGGTAACCATTACACTTGATATTTCAGATGCAGAACTTCAGAAGCTTCAGGCAGATTACAATAAATATGGAAGCAATGGAAAGTCGCCAATCTACAGAAGAGTGACAAAGATGACAGTTACGATCGGAGCAGATTCCTATGAAATGTATGATGTCGGAGTCAGAATGAAGGGAAATTCTTCAAGATGTAATGTTTATAATAACGGAAATGTCAATGACAGAAATTTAATTCACTTACGATTGAGTTTCGATGAAACATTTGATGAAAAAGAATACTATGGCTCAGAAGCACTTACATGGAATGAGGCAGCCAGAAAGCAGAGAAAGCAAAGAACATTTGCAACACTCGATGGTCTGGAATTGAAGTGGAACAGAAACTTCGATGGTACATATGTGACAAACTGCTATGTTAATGATATGTACCGATATTTTGGGGTATATGCCCAGAATACCGGTCTTGCCAATATTCGATTTGGTGGATACAATTATGGTGTATATACAATCTATGAGCCTGTGAATAAGAAGTTCATCAAGCGATATATGGCAGGAGCAACAGAAGGTGATTTGTACAAGTGCGGATGGAGCAACATGGGTGCTTCGTATACCACGAATACATTATCTTCTATTGGAATCGAAACACCATATAAATCACTTACCTATGATTTAAAAACAAATAAGTCATCATCAACACATGCCAGTTTAAAGAATTTGATTAGCAAATTAAATGGTAATATCACGAAAGCAGATTTTTCAAATCTTGTGGATGCCAATAATTGGGTATACTTTGTGGCAGTCAGCTATTTTGCAGGAAATCCGGATGATCTTCGCAACAACTATAACAATCACTGTGTATACTTTAAAAATGGAAAAGCAGTGTTTATACCATACGATTATGACAGATGTTTGGGTATTGCAACAGAAGGAAGAGAAGATATGGCTAATTTTAGTCCATATGCGGATAATACAGCCTTACAGGGGGGACAGAGTAATCCGTTATATTTGAAATCTGTCACCGGTAGAAATAACAATTTTACAGCAGAGTATACAGCAGCCTTAAAAGCAGTTGCAAATAGTGGATGGCTCAATTATTCATATTATCAGCAATACTATAATAAAGCAAAGAATCATTATTCATCTGTGGCAATTCCTGATTCGAATGTACATGTATATGTAAAGGCATTCGGAAGCTCATCAGGCAGCAACCAGAATACTTCAAAACTCGCTTTTAATGAGAATAATGGCTATAATGTATATAGCGTAAGTACCTATATGACAAAGATTATGCAGAGATACAATGAGGCAATGTCAAAATAAAACCTTTAAAAAGGACTAACACGAAAAAGGAAGTAACACCAAAAAAGGACTAACACAAAAATGTGTTAATCCTTTTTTTGTTTATTAGGGGAAAATCTAAAGAATTTTCTAATGGATTTCCGTTTCGCGAATGGCTAAAAGAATTAGTTTTTTCCTGTACTTCCAATTCCACCCCGATCTTCATTTTCTAAATGTTCCACTTCATGAAAGACAATTTCAGGCTGGTGCTTTTCAATTCGAAACTGACAGATTCTGTCGTTTACCTTAATCTCTGTATCGCGAAGAGCGATGGCTGGAAAGTAAAACCAGTCATTTGGTCCGCAATACGATTCGTCCACGATTCCCATAGAATTTGCCTGGATGATGCCAAAGTTTTTAAAAGTACTGCTGCGTGGAAGGATATGTGCTTCATATCCTTTTGGAAGCTGCATAGCGACGCCAAGATGAATCAATTTGAATTCACCGGATTTTAATGTTACATTTTCGGCAGCACGAAGGTCAATCCAGTCCGATTTACCATCTATGTATTCCAGTCGTTTTATCTCATCATTTAAATATTGTATTTTGATTTCAGTCATATTCGTATCCTTTCTGTCTCTTTCATTTTATTTGCGGTTCCAATCTGACCATTTTAGAACCGATCATCCGGATGATTCCATAATACGATTTTTCCGGAATCTAAAGAATCTTTCACAACAATCGTTCTCTGATTAGAAGAACCTTTAAACCACAAATTGGGGCTCTTTAATTCTTCTACAAATTTTCCGTCAACCATCACATCAAAATAGGAAACAAGTTCTTTTGTCTGGGGAATTTTCTCAAACATAACATCGACAATATCCTTGTCAAATAAAAAACCGGTAAAGCACCAGATTGATTTTTCGGGATAAGTTTCCTTTACGCGTTTTACAAGGGGAAGAAGCTCCTTTTGGTTGGCTGGTTCCATGGGTTCGCCGCCAAGAAGGGTAAGTCCGGCAATATGAGGACTGGCAAGATACCCGATAATGGTATCGATTGTTTCTTCCGTAAAAAGTGTACCATAATTAAAATCCCAGGCAACTTCATTGAAGCAGCCTTTACAATGATGATTGCATCCGCTTACAAATAGAGAAATACGTATGCCGGGACCATTTGCAATATCGAATTGTTTTATATCTGCATAATGCATGAATAACCTCCAAACAACAGATTACTGTTCACAACCATATGAAAGAATCCATCTTAGAAGGAAGTGAACAGTAATACGATTAAGTATATTGATCAAAAATACGCTGAACTATAGATGAAGAACACGTGATTTGATTTCTTTTGTCTTTCCGACATTCCAGAAGTTTTCGCCCAAATAACCACAGGTACGTCTTGTGACATTCATTTTATTCTGGTCTTTATTGTGGCACTGTGGACATTCCCATTCTAATTTGTCATTAATCAAAATCTCTCCATCATAACCACAGACGTGGCAATAGTCAGATTTCGTATTAAACTCCGCATACTGGATATTGTCATAGATAAATTTGACAACTTCCTCAAGGGCTTCCAGATTATGGCGCATATTAGGAATCTCGACATAGGAGATGGCACCGCCGGAAGAGATTTTCTGAAACTGGCTCTCAAATTTGAATTTGGAAAAAGCATCAATTTTTTCGCGCACATCAACATGATAGGAGTTTGTATAATACCCTTTATCTGTTACATCAGGAATGCATCCATATTTCTTTGCATCAATTCGGGCGAAACGATAGCAGAGACTTTCTGCCGGAGTTCCGTAAAGACCGAAAGCAATTCCTGTGTTTTCCTTCCAGGTATCAGTAGCACTTCGAAGTCGTTTCATTACTTTAAGTGCAAATTCTAATCCTTTTGGATCTGTATGGCTTACGCCGGTCATTAGTTTTGTGACTTCATATAAACCGATATAGCCAAGAGAAATAGTTGAGTAACCATTATGCAGCAATTTATCAATTTTCTGGTTTTTATCAAGTCTTGCGATTGCTCCATACTGCCAGTGGATCGGGCTGACATTTGACAAAGTTCCTTCCAAAGCACGATGTCTGCACATAAGAGCTTCAAAACAGAGTGAAAGTCTTTCTTCCATGAGCTGCCAGAATAATTCCTCATCGCCTTTTGCGATGATTCCCATCTGAGGAAGATTAAGGCTGACAACACCCTGATTAAAGCGGCCTTCCCATTTATAGTTGCCATCTTCATCTTTCCAGGGACTTAAGAAACTACGGCATCCCATACAGCTAAATACATTACCTTCATAATTTTCACGCATTTTCTTTGCGGAAATATAGTCAGGATAAAGACGTTTTGCAGAACATTTTACCGCAAGTTTTGTAATATAATCATATTTGCCGCCTTTTAAGCAATTGTGCTCATCAAGAACATAGATGAGTTTAGGAAAGGCAGGAGTAACAAATACACCCTTCTCATTTTTGATGCCTTCCAGGCGCTGCTTTAAGATTTCTTCAATAATCATTGCGTTTTCTTCGATATACTCATCATCTTTGTCAAGATTAAGGAAGAGAGTAACAAAAGGAGACTGACCATTTGTTGTCATCAGAGTGTTAATCTGGTATTGGATGGTCTGTACGCCTGATTTCAGCTCGTCATAAAGTCTGTCAGCAATGAATTGTTCCATCAATTCATCCTCAATTTTATTACCATATTTTTCTTTGTAGTGATTTCTGTATTTTTCACGGCTTTTTCTTAAATATTTACCAAGATGACGTATATCGACAGACTGACCGCCATACTGGCTGGAAGCCACGGCAGAGATAATCTGTGTCATGACTGTACATGCTACCTGAAAACTTTTTGGACTTTCAATCAGTTTCCCGTTCATGACAGTTCCATTATCGAGCATATCCCCAATATTGATCAGACAACAGTTGAAAATTGACTGAAGGAAGTAATCCGCATCATGAAAGTGGAGAACACCTTCCTCGTGTGCTTTTGTAATTCTGTCCGGGAGAAGAACTCTCTTTGTGAGGTCTTTTGATACCTCACCGGCAATTAAATCACGCTGTGTGGAAGCAATCACTGCATTTTTATTAGAATTTTCTTCCATGACATCTTTATTGCTGTTCTGGATCAGACTTAAGATGGATTCATCAGTAGTGTTTGCCTTACGTACCATTTCACGGGTATATCTGTAAATGATATATGTCTTTGCAAGAATATATTTCTTTTCATGCATTAATTTCTGTTCTATGATATCTTGAATATCCTCAACCTGCATTTCAGCCATGCCGCGATTCTCGATAGAAGCTACGATATTATAAATCTTTTCCTCTGAAATCTTTTCATGTGGCTCGACCTCATCATTCGCTTTTTGGATTGCAATCACAATTTTATTTCTGTCATATTCTACACGTCTTCCGTCTCGTTTTATTACCTTCATTTAAAAAATCCTCCTTGCACAGATAATGACATTTATTTTTCTTAACGAAACGTCTAAATTATATCATTATGTTCTGCTTTTGTCTACTAAATATTGTTATTATTATAAGGGGAAACACAAGATATGGTATGAGCCTTTTGGGCTGATGAGAATGACTGTGATACGCGTAAATAGTAGCCTTGCTAATAAACTGGCATGGTTATAAATGTTGAAAGTGGCACTTTAAAAAAGGGCAATTTATGGTATTCTGTTCATACACATATTGTAAGGTATACGTTACAAAGTAATATTCATTTTTTGAGAAAGGGAATAGGTAAAGTTATGACAAAAGGTATTACTAATAAAACCGTTTCACTTAATCATGTACAAAGCATAGCAGTAACGGCGGTAATGATTGCTCTGACATACGTGTTTACAGCATTTGTCAATATCAGACTTCCGGTTATGGCCAAGGGAGGCCTGATCCATCTGGGAAATATTCCCCTCTTTCTTGCATCGATAATATTTGGATGGAAAGTGGGAATGATTGCAGGAGGAGTAGGAATGGCGTTGTTTGATGTGACGTCAGGATGGACAATATGGGCACCATTTACATTGATTGTTGCAGGATTAATGGGATTCGTTACAGGAAAGATATCAGAAAATAAAAACACCTATGGGAGAAATGCGATTGCCCTGATTTTTGCTCTCGTGATTAAAGTAGTAGGATACTATGTTGCAGAGTGGATATTATATGGAAATATGTTGACACCGGTTAGTTCGATTCCGGGAAATATAATCCAGATTGTTATCGCCGGAGTTGTTGTATTGCCTGTTTCTGTAAGATTAAGCGAGGCATCAAGCCACATATTCAATCAATAGGAAACGATGAAAAAGTTTGGAAAGGAAAAAATGATGTATAAAATAATGACACCGGGACCGACACAGGTCGCAGAAAATGTAAGAATGGCAAGAGCAAAAGAATGTACAAATCCGGATTTGGATTTAGAGTTTTATGATTTTTATAAAGAAACATGTGAGATGATCAGTCGTCTTTTGCATACGGATAATGAAACATTGATTTTAGGAGGAGAAGGAATACTGGGACTGGAGGCAGCATGTGCAAGCCTTACAGAACCGGGGGACAGAGTATTAGTTTTGGATAATGGTGAGTTTGGAAAAGGTTTTGCTGATTTTGTTAAAATATATGGTGGAGAACCGGTATTGTATACGACAGACTACAAAAATGAGATAGATGTAAAACAGTTAGAAACATATCTTGAACAGGATAGTGATTTCAAATATGCCACAGTGGTTCATTGTGATACACCTAGTGGGATGCTGAATGATATTTCAAAAATCTGTCCTTTGTTAAAAAAATACAACATTGCCACAGTAGTGGATTCTGTATCTGCCATGTTTGGTGAATATGTCAATGTAGATGAATTTGAGATTGATCTGTTGTGTGGAGGCTCACAAAAAGCTGTTTCTGCACCGGCAGGACTGACATTTGTGACAATCAGTGATACTGCAAAGGATATTATTAAAAACAGGAAAGTTCCGGTAGCTTCTTTTTATTGTAATCTTGGAATTTTTGAAGGATACTATGAAAATAAGTGGTTTCCTTATACCATGCCAATTAGTGATATTTACGGACTGAGGGCTGCATTTGATAATATTTCAAATGACCCTGATCGGATAAACCGACATGAAAGGCTTGCAAAAAAAGTGAGAAATACTTTATTAGAGCATGGTTTTGAACTATATGGTGAGAGTGGATACTCGAATACGGTTACTGCATTTCTGGTACCGGAAGGTTTGACAGATGAATATATTCTTCGTGAAATGAAAGAGAAATATAACATTATGCTGGCAGGTTCCTTTGGAGAATTTGCCGGAAAGGTAATCAGGATTGGACATATGGGCGAAAATGCCACTGAAGAGAATGTAGATCAGGTATTAGAGGGTATTATTGATATTTGTAAGAAATGAAAATTTAGTGTAGTATTTTAAAATAAAGTATGTTATTATGCTATAGGATGTAAGGTTTCAAAGATATGTTCTGAAAATATATGAATGAAAAGTATCTTTTGATAAATAGTAAAGCAGCATCAAAACAGAGTGAAGAAAGTAGAGAGATGAAAAAAATGGATTGGCAGAAACTGTTAGAGTTGTTAAAAGGGCATAAAACATACATACAGGCACATAATTTTCCTGATCCGGATGCACTGGGAAGCGCATATGGCCTGCAGTGTTTTTTAAAGAAACATGGAATAGAAACAGAGATTTGTTATGACGGTAGAATCAATACATTGTCAACGATGCGAATGGCGGAAGAGTTTAACATTAAAGCGACGCAATTTGATAAAATAAAAGATATGAAAGAAGAGGATTATATTATTCTTGTCGATGGACAGAAATATAATTCCAATTTTACTGATTTACCGGGAGACGAGGTTGCATGTATTGACCACCATCCGACATTTATTGAGTGTGAATATCATTACACGGATATCAGAATTGCCGGTTCCTGCTCTACACTTATTGCAGAGTATTATGTACAGAGTGGTACTCCTATGGATGAAAATGTGGCATCTGCCCTTATGTATGGACTAAGGATGGATACCGCATCTCTGACAAGAGGTGTGACACAGTTAGATATTGATATGTTTGGCTATTTGTATGAGCGCGCTGATAATGAAAAAATTATGCAGCTTTATATTAATACCATGCAGATTTCAGATTTGAAGGCCTATGGGGCAGCGATTGAAAATGTAGATTTTGAAAATGGAACCTGTTTTGCTTATATTCCATTTGAATGTAACGATGCTCTTGTGGCGATGATTTCTGATTTTATCCTGTCATTGAGTGAAGTAAAAGTATGCATTGTATACGCCGTCAGAGGAAATGGATATAAGATGTCGGTAAGAAGTTTATTAAAGAATGTACATGCAGGAAAGCTGATCTCTGATGCATTAGAAGGAATAGGAAGCGGTGGTGGGCACGCTGCGATGGCAGGTGGAGTCATCTACCCGAATGAGAAGAAAACATGGCACTATAATATAGAAGAAATCGTAAAACAGAGATTTATGAATATCATAAAACAGGGAGATTTGATGGCGGCAAGATGCGGATACCAAAGAGCAGAAAGTACATCCTGAAAACAGATCGAGGATTGTGATAGAGTAAAGCATGAAACAATCCGTAAATTGCATGTAACACTTTTGTCCATATAGTAATCAATCAAAAAAGCAGGTGATATCCTACATGTAAGTGAGGATATTTCCTGCTTTTTGTGTGTACACGCCTTTGTATGTTTTCAAGAACTGCATATTGTAAAGCAAATTTTCACAAAGGACAAAGAAGTCTGTTATTGAAAAAATTTTTAAAAGGTGTTGACAAATGAAAATACAAGTGCTATCTTATTTCTATAAACAATTAGCACTCTAATCAAGTGAGTGCTAACAAAACTCAAAACTGAATGAGACATATGAATTTACCTAAATATTTGAAAGGAATTTATCATATGGAATTGGATGAAAGAAAACTAAAGATTTTAAATGCAGTCATTAAGAATTACCTTGAAACAGGTGAGCCGGTTGGTTCAAGAACCATATCAAAGTATACGGATTTGAATTTGAGTTCTGCTACCATCAGAAATGAGATGGCGGACTTAGAGGAAATGGGATACATCATTCAGCCGCATACTTCATCCGGTAGAATTCCGACAGATTTGGGATACAGGCTTTATGTCGATAACCTGATGAAAGAAAAAGAGACAAAACTGGATCTGAAAGAAAGAAAATTGCATGAAGTGCAGGAATTTTTGAATGATAAGGTGGAACAGGTAGAAGAGCTTTTACAGAATACGGCAAAGCTTCTTGCAAATAATACCAATTATGCGACGATGATTACATCGCCAATCAGTCACAGAGGAAGAAGATTGAAGTTCATCCAGTTGTCACTGTTAGAAGAAAAACAATTGTTATGTGTGATAGTTGCAGAAGGAAATATTATTAAAAACAGAATTATAACTTTGAATGAAACAATTGATAATGAAACAGTTCTGAAATTGAACATTCTTTTTAATACGAGTTTAAATGGGCTTTCATTAGAAGAGATGAATATCGGTTTGATTTCCAAGATGACCGGGCAGGCAGCAGAACATATGCAGCTTGTCAGAGATATCATAGATGTAGTTGGACTCGCACTTGCCGATGAGGAGGATTTTAAAGTATATACAAGTGGAACAACGAATATATTCAAATATCCTGAACTTAGTGAGAGCAGCACGGCAAGTGAGATTATTAATACATTTGAAGAAAAGAAGCTTCTTACAAATCTGCTTGTTGATAAGGAGGATGCATCACAGAAAAAGGAAGAGATTCAGGTGTACATTGGCAATGAAACGTCTGTACAGTCTATGAAAGATTGTAGTGTTGTCACTGCAACTTATGAAATAGAAGAAGGCGTTACCGGAACAATTGGTATTATAGGGCCAAAAAGAATGGATTATGAAAAGGTAGTGGAAGCGTTAAAGGCTGTCAAGTCCCAGTTGGATGACAGATTTAAAAAGCATGACTGAGAGAAAGGTGGTATGAATTAAGTGGAAGATCAGAATATCAATATAGATGAAACAATTGATACAGAAGAAACAGAAAAAGAAGTTCAAGATGCAGATCAGACAGAAACAAATGAGACAGAAACTGTATCAGGTACAGAAGAAGTACAGGAGGATGGTAGTGAAGAATCCGTAGAAGAGGGAAGTGAGAAAAAAGGCTTTTTTAAAAAGAAAAAAGATAAAAAGGATGAACTCATTGAAGAACTTACAGACAAGTACAAAAGAACCTTTGCTGAATTCGATAATTTTAGAAAACGTTCTGAAAAAGAAAAATCAGCAATGTATGAGATTGGCGCTAAAGATATCATAGAAAAGATACTTCCGGTGGTAGACAATTTTGAGAGAGGTTTTAGTGCCATTTCAGAAGAAGAAAAAGCAACCCCGTTTGCGCAGGGAATGGATAAGATTTATCAACAGTTGATTAAGACACTGGAAGACGCCGGAGTAAAAGAAATCGAGGCAGAAGGAAAAGAATTTGACCCGAATCTTCACAACGCTGTTATGCATGTTGAAGATGACCGGTTTGGTGAGAATATTGTTGCAGAAGTACTTCAGAAAGGATATACCTATAGAGATAGTGTGGTTCGCCACAGTATGGTAAAAGTTGCAAATTAGCAAAGCATAAGGCAGCCGGATGGATTTACACGAAATGAGAGAATGATAAAATATCATAAAATGCAGATAACTAATGGAAATAGATTGAAATTGGATTTAAGGAGGAATTTATTATGAGTAAAATTATTGGTATTGATTTAGGAACAACAAATTCATGTGTGGCAGTAATGGAAGGTGGAAAGCCAACTGTGATCACAAATGCAGAAGGACTTAGAACAACACCTTCTGTTGTAGCATTCACTAAATCAGGAGAGAGACTGGTAGGTGATCCGGCAAAGCGTCAGGCAGTTACGAATGCAGAGAAGACAATTTCTTCTATCAAGAGACATATGGGTTCAGACTATAAAGTACAGATAGATGATAAGAGTTATACTCCACAACAGATTTCAGGAATGGTACTCAGTAAATTGAAAACGTATGCTGAGGAATACCTCGGTGAAAGTGTTACGGAAGCAGTTATCACAGTTCCGGCATATTTCAATGATGCACAGAGGCAGGCTACAAAAGACGCAGGAAAGATTGCAGGACTGGATGTAAAGAGGATTATCAATGAGCCTACAGCAGCAGCTCTTGCCTATGGTCTTGATAATGAAAAAGAACAGAAGATTATGGTATACGATTTAGGTGGTGGTACATTTGATGTATCTATTATCGAAATCGGTGATGGTGTCATTGAAGTGCTTGCAACAAATGGTGATACAAGACTTGGCGGTGACGATTTTGATGAACATCTCACAACATATATGATTAATGAATTTAAGAGTAAAGAAGGTATTGATTTAACTAGTGATAAGATGGCAATGCAGAGATTAAAAGAGGCAGCAGAGAAGGCGAAGAAAGAACTTTCATCTGCAACCAGCACAAATATCAATCTTCCGTTCATTGCATTATTAAATGGTGAGCCACGTCATTTTGATATGACATTGACAAGAGCAAAATTCAATGAATTGACGAGTGATCTTGTAGAAAGAACTGTGATACCGGTACAGAATGCATTAAGTGATGCAGGTCTCAATATGTCGGATATTTCAAAAGTATTATTAGTTGGTGGTTCTACACGTATTCCGGCTGTTCAGGATAAGGTAAAACAGTTGACAGGAAAAGAGCCAAATAAGAGTTTGAATCCTGATGAGTGTGTTGCTATTGGTGCTTCCATCCAGGGTGGTAAATTAGCAGGTGATGCCGGTGCAGGTGATATTTTACTTCTTGATGTTACACCACTTTCACTTTCAATTGAGACACAGGGAGGTATCGCAACAAGATTAATTGAGAGAAATACAACAATTCCTACAAAGAAGAGTCAGGTATTCTCTACAGCAGCAGATAACCAGAGCGCAGTGGATATCAATGTATTACAGGGTGAGAGACAATTTGCAAAAGACAATAAGAGCCTTGGTCAGTTCAGACTGGATGGAATTCCACCGGCAAGAAGAGGGGTTCCACAGATTGAGGTTACGTTTGATATTGATGCGAATGGTATCGTTAATGTATCAGCAAAAGATTTGGGAACAGGAAAAGAGCAGCATATTACCATTACAGCCGGTTCTAATATGTCAGATGAAGATATTGAAAAGGCAGTAAAGGAAGCAGCAGAGTTTGAGGCGCAGGATAAGAAGCGTAAGGAAGCGGTTGATACAAGAAATGAAGCTGATTCCGTTGTATTCCAGACGCAGAAAGCTCTTGATGAGGCAGGCGATAAGATTGATCCTAATGATAAGGCTAAGGTTGAGGCTGACTTAAAGGCATTAAAAGATTTAGTAGACAGCACAGATGCTGAGAACATGACAGAAAGTCAGGTTGCTGACATGAAAGCTGCTCAGGAAAAATTAATGGCAGGAGCACAGAGTTTATTTGCAAAAATGTATGAGCAGGCGCAGGGAGCAGCAGGTGCAGGTCCTGATATGGGAGCAGCCTCAGGTGCAACTGCCGGTTCATCAAATGCAGATGATGATATCGTTGATGGAGATTACAAGGAAGTATAAGAATCTCTGATTTGAGATAAGCAGCAAATAGCAGAGACAGGATAAAATAATATGTCGTTTTAGAAATTATGTGATTTCTAAAACGACGTATTTGGGTTTTTGAATTGTTTTCAAACTCTCTTGAATGGAGGATTATTATGGCAGATAAAAGAGATTATTATGAGGTTCTTGGTGTCGATAAGAATGCTGATGATGCGGCAATAAAAAAAGCATACAGAAATCTTGCAAAGAAATACCATCCTGATGCAAATCCGGGAGACAAAGAAGCGGAAGCTAAGTTTAAGGAAGCAAGTGAGGCATATGCCGTTTTAAGTGACAGCGAAAAGAGACAGAAATATGACCAGTTTGGTCATGCAGCTTTTGATGGAGGCGCCGGTGGCGGCGGATTCGAATTCAATTTCGAAGATATGGGAGATATTTTCGGAGACATATTTGGAGGATTATTTGGCGGAGGCAGAAGCAGAAATCCCAATGCGCCGCAGAAAGGTGCAAACATAAGAACAAGTATCAGGGTTACATTTGAAGAAGCTGCATTTGGATGCGAAAAGGAGATTGAGCTTACACTGAAAGATGAGTGCAGTACTTGTCATGGTACGGGCGCAAAACCGGGAACGAATCCTGTGACATGTTCAAAGTGTGGCGGCAGGGGTCAGGTAATGTTTACACAGCAGTCACTTTTTGGTATGGTCAGAAATGTCCAGACTTGTCCGGATTGCGGGGGCAAAGGAAAGGTTGTCAAAGAAAAGTGTGCAGACTGTTATGGTACAGGATATAAGAGCAGCCGTAAAAAGATTCAGGTTTCCGTTCCGGCCGGAATTGATCACGGACAGAGTATCAGAATCAGAGGAAAAGGAGAACCGGGAGTCAATGGAGGAGAAAGGGGCGACTTATTGGTAGAAGTCGTTATGTCAAGACACCCTGTATTTGAGCGTCAGGACTATACTGTTTATTCAGAATCACCGATTACATTTGCCCAGGCGGTACTTGGCGGAGATATTAAGATTAAAACGATTGACGGAGATGTATTGTTTAATATCAAACCGGGAACCCAGACCAATACCAAGATCAGATTGAAGAATAAAGGAATTCCTACACTTAGGAACAATAATGTCAGAGGGGATCACATTGTTACTTTGGTGGTACAGGTTCCTGAAAAGCTGAATGCGGAGCAAAAAGAAGCACTCAGAGCATTTGATGCAGCTATGGGTGGAAGTCTTGATGTGGGCAAAGAGGATCATGATAAAGATGGCAAAGATGATAAAAAGAAAAAGGGATTTTTTGATAAAATAAAAGATTCATTCTAGAATTTTTATAAAATTTCCTCATGATAAAAAAATCAGGGTAGTCACGTCGTTTGATACGCTTATGACTGCCCTTTTTGATTGAAGTTTATGCAAAAATGTGATAGAATAGGCACTATGATAAAATTGGTGGAGTGTGTATTGTTGGGAAGGGGATGATCCGGTAGACAGGTACCGGAGGAGATAATTTTACATAATATGAAAATAAATAACGGACTGAGAGGAACAAGAACATGGCAAATTCAAAAACAGGAAAAAATCATATGATTCCATTAGATAATGCAGAAGGATTCGATATACGACCGGGAATGTATGAGATGAATGGTGCAACTGCCATACCGGGTGGAGTGAATTTTACAATTCATTCTAACAACGCAACATCATGCGAGTTATTATTATTTCACAGGACAGAGTCAGAACCCTATGCGATTATTGAGTTTCCGGAAAAGTATAAGATTGGAAACGTTTATTCGATGATCGTATTCGGACTTGATATTGAAGAGTTCGAGTATGCATACAGAATGGACGGACCTTACAATCCTAAAAAAGGACTTATTTTTGATAAGACAAAATACTTACTTGATCCTTATGCGAAGGCTGTTACAGGACAGAGTGTATGGGGAAAACCGGTCAGAAAAAACAATGTATACAAAGCGAGAGTGGTGAGGAATGACTTTGACTGGGAGAATTTTCATAAACAAATTATCCCAATGGAAGATTTGATCATATATGAACTTCATGTAAGGGGATTTACAAAGCATGAATCATCCGGTTTATGCGAAGCTGAGCGTGGAACGTTTGAAGGATTAAGAAAAAAAATACCATATTTAAAAGAACTTGGTGTGAATGCGGTTGAATTAATGCCAATTTTTGAATTTGATGAGACAAGGGACAGAAGGGAAGTTAACGGAAATGTATTATTGGATTATTGGGGATATAATCCAATCAGTTTTTTCGCGCCTAATACAAGTTATACATCGAAAATCGAGTATAATCGTGAAGGAAATGAATTAAAGCAGCTGATTAAAGAATTAAACGAGAATGGAATAGAAGTGATTTTAGATGTAGTATTTAATCATACTGCAGAAGGAAATGAACTGGGACCATATATTTCTTTCAAAGGTCTGGATAATAATATTTATTATATGCTTACTCCGGACGGATATTATTACAATTTCAGCGGATGTGGAAACACACTGAATTGTAATCATCCGATTGTTCAGAGCATGATCCTGGAGTGTTTAAGATACTGGGTAATCAATTACAGAGTGAACGGATTCCGTTTTGACTTAGCGACAATTCTGGGTAGAAATGAGGATGGTTCGCCGATGAATAAACCGCCACTTCTGCAATCACTTGCGTTTGATCCGATTCTGGGAAGAGTCCGGCTGATTGCGGAGGCGTGGGATGCCGGCGGACTGTATCAGGTGGGAAGTTTCCCGTCATGGAACAGATGGTCAGAGTGGAATGGAAGATACAGGGATGATATAAGAGCATTTTTAAAAGGGACAGGTGGTGCTTATCTTGCATCAAATCGTATTACCGGTTCTACCGATTTGTATGATGAGATCTACAGAGGAAGTAATGCTTCTGTTAATTTTATCACCTGTCATGATGGATTTACATTATATGATCTCTATTCGTATAATTATAAGCACAATGAGGCAAACGGATGGAATAATACTGATGGTGCTAATGATAATCTCAGCTGGAACTGTGGAGTTGAGGGGCAGACAGACAATCCGGAAGTATTGAATCTGAGAAGAAGAATGGTGATGAATGCCTGTACTGTTCTTATGGTAAGTCGTGGGATTCCTATGTTTTTTGCGGGTGATGAATTCTGTAATACATCTTTCGGAAATAATAATGCATACTGTCAGGATAATATTATCTCATGGCTTGACTGGTCAAATCTTGATCAATATAAAAATGTGTTCAATTTCTTTAAAAGGGTGATCGGATATCGAAAAGAACATAGTATTTTAAGAAGAAATACAAAAGTCTGTTCACTTGGTTTTCCTCCGATCAGTACGCATGGCAAAAAACCGTTTGAAAATCAATATAGTAATGATACGAAATTTATTGGTGTCATGTATGCAGGAAGAAATGAAGAAAATGAAACAGAAGATGACATTATCTATATTGCGATTAACACGTTTTGGGAGAGAGATACATTTACAATGCCTGATATTTCCTTTAAATATAAGTGGAAAGTGGTTATCGATACCATGGATGAAGAAGGTTATATTGAGGATAAAAACATCATCATAGAAGGTAATAATGCGATTATCGGTCCAAGAACCGTGATGGTATTTAAAAACGTAGATAGAGATGATGAATACCGTTATTAAATCAAATAGTATGGAGAAAGATTATGGAATGGAAAAAATTCACTCTGTCAACAACAACAGGGGCCGTTGATCTGATCAGTGGAGTACTCATGGAAAATGGAATTGATACGTTTGAAATCGAAGATCATCGACAGATTTCAAAAGAAGATCAAAAGGCAATGTATATTGATATTTTGCCGGAGATGGAAGACAACGGACAGGCAAACATCATATTTTATATGGATATGGGAATATCAAATGAAGAGCAGGAAAAAGTATTAACCGGCATTAAGGCGGGAATTGATGAACTGAAAGATTTTGCTGATGTAGGAAATGTAGTGATCAGTGAAGGATCTACAAATGAAATTGACTGGATTAATAAATGGAAAGAATTTTTTAAGCCTTTTGCTGTCGACGATATTTTAATCAGACCAACATGGGAATCGGTAGAAAATGAGTCGGATTATCAAATGGTCATAAAAATTGATCCGGGAACGGCGTTTGGAACAGGGCTTCATGAGACAACACAGCTTTGCATCAGACAATTGCGAAAGTATCTAAAAGAGGGAGACAGCCTTTTAGATGTAGGATGTGGCAGTGGAATCTTATCCATTATAGGTAAAAAACTTGGGGCAGGAACTGTTTTCGGAATTGATATTGATGAGAGAGCAGTCAGTGCGTCAGTTGAAAATGCAAAAGAAAATGATGTGAATCCCATCCGATTTTTGGAAGGGAATATGATTGATGATCAAGCAATAAGAGATGAAGCGGGATATGAGTGCTATGATATCGTGGTTGCGAATATTCTTGCAGATATCATTATCCCGCTTTCTGAAGTGATTGCGCCACATCTGAAAGTGGGAGGATTGTTCGTTACATCGGGAATCATCAACAATAAGGAAGCGGATGTTGTGGCAGCAATGGAGAAGAATCCTGCCCTTGAAGTGGTTGAAATTACCAGACAGAAGGACTGGGTCAATGTGACAGCACGAAAAATTTAGCAGAATTGTCGATTGCGAAACATCGCTTTACATGATGTTAAGTATACAAAATGCACAAAAGCAACACAGACACGCTTTCGCAATTACCTAATTTAGATAGATAGGCAATTGCAAAACTTCGATTTGCGTTATGTTAGTTGTATACAATGCACAAAAGCAACACAGACACGCTCTCGCTTGGAAAATA
>CACYDA010000162.1 GCA_902773095.1 uncultured Lachnospiraceae bacterium
GACAGAAGCACCGGGAAATTAAAGGGACTAATAATCAGCGATACGCCATAAGGCATCTTGTACACTTTTGTAAAAACACTTGGAAAACAGGTAAGTCCACTGAAATGAATCTCCGGTTTTTCCCATTTTTTCAATCCATGTATTGTCTCATTGATTTCAAGAATTGTACTCCCTATATCACAAAAATAAGCTTCCGCCCTGCTTCGCCCCAAATCCTTTGCAAGTGCCTCTTCTATTAATTTCTCATTACATAATATTTCTTTTTTTAATCTGAAAAGCTGGCGGATTCTAAAATCAGGATTCAATGTTTTTCCCGTCTTAAAAAACGCCCGTTGCCTGTCCACTATTTTCCCAATATTTTCTTCATTCCACATCATTTTTCTCCCTTATATCTTTCTATGATATATAAGTACCATATTTCGGTAATCAATAAACGGATGCTGCGACACTCTACTTTCCAGTCAGTGTCACTTTATTTTTGCTGCTCACATTCAGTCCCTCTATACTTTTCACATATGCTGATAATCTGGAATATCCCAGGTCCTTATATTTGAAAGATGGATAGTTTTCTTTTATTCTATTTCCCAAAGCACCCAATTCAATTCCTTTATTTGCCAATTGTCTGATGTATTCTTCTACAATCTGATTCATATCCTTGATTTCTTCGTTATGATCATTATCCCTTACAACGATTACGGTTGTATTATTCTGTTTCACTTTAAACTTTGTTGCCTCTTGAATAAATTTTTTCATGGAGTTATAGCCATAATTTCTTTCATCAAAATCACTGTATTTTTTCTGAAGGGTACTTTTTAACGAACCCAAATGTGTACATAAACCACTATTATCATTCACCTGAATGATATTATTGATTTCTGACTTAATTTTATTGAGAGGTGTTATAGAGCTCTTTTCTTTTAATGTATCATCAGATTCACTCACTAATTCAGCTTGTTTTAAAACAGAATCCAAATTGCTGCTTTTCTGTTCCATATTTTGTTTATTCCCGGTATCAATTTCCAGTTCCTTTTTATGATCTTTCTCTACATCCTTTTCAATTTCTTCTTCTGCAATCTTATCTAAAAATTTATACTCATTGCATGCTGTAATAAATGACTTTGAAGCTCTGCTGTTTCCCATCCCGATGACATACTTTCCTGCTTCTCTAAGCCTGCTGGCCAATCTTGTAAAATCACTATCCGCTGAAACGATACAGAATCCATCTACTGTATTTCCGTACAAGATATCCATAGAATCGATTACCAGCATGATATCTGCCGCATTTTTCGAAGTCGAATATCTTGGCTGCATCACAGGAACGATTGCATATTCCAATGTTTTTTTGTTCCACTCTGCCATTTGTTGTTTAGAAAAATCCCCATACATTCTCTGATAAGTGACAATTCCACATTTCTTCAGTTCATCCAAAATTGTTCCTATATACTTTGCACTTGTATTCTCTGCATCAATCAGTAATGCAAATCTTTTTTCTTCCATCTCACTTCCCACCTTTTATAAATTTACCGAGTTTTCTTTCTCTTCTCTTTTCTTTTGTTCCAATTTAATAAATGGATATTTGCCATACTCACGATCCGCATTCCATTCATTGATGGACATGACATCAACTTTGTCAATCAGTTTTATCCCTGTATTCAAATTATCTTGCAAAGCAAAAGGTAATTGCGTTTTCATTCTTTCACGAAGTCTTTTCCTCATTACCACATCTCCATTTGGAACTTCCACTACATAAATATATCGCACTGGCTTTTTTTTACCTAAAAGAGCAAGATAATGTCTTGAATCATAAAATTTCCGAACAGTTGATGCAAATTTCTTGTCTTCCATTGGATTGAATGGTTTTGTCTTCCACCTCTTCTTCATAGCTTTTTCGGTATTTGCATTCTTATATTCAACAATCATAACAAAAGCATGATTTTCTATAAGAAAATCCGCATCAGATAATTGAACCTTCGCATTATGGTAATCCTGATGCATTTTATCAGAAGCCCATACTGCATTTGTATAATCCAGTCCATAATCTCCATTTTCGTCTATTAATACTTTTTCCACACTACACCTCTCATAAATTGAACACTTCATCCAACAATTTATCATCTGCCAGCATAATATGATTAGGTCGCAAATCTTCCATCTTATACGCTGAAGTACTGTAAATCCCATCATTACTATTATTATAATCCCCTTCCGGCATCAATTTTGTCATCATCTCTGGTAATTCTGAAATTCCTTTATATAGATTATGAAACATAACCTGCCCTTTTTCGGTTCTTCTTATCTCCAAATATTTTGCAAAATTATAACTATGTGTTGCCACAAATATTTGTACACCATTTTTCTGTAACTGAAGTAAAATGTTTGATACAAGCGGATATAGTTCAGGATTAAGATTCGCTTCCGGCTCATCCCACAATAATATGGAATCTTTTTCCAATAGTCCATTACGAATCAGTTTCCATAACAAACCAAGTTTTCTAAGCCCCTCTGCTTCCAAAGAAAAATCAACTTTTTTTCCATCCTTTTTCACAACATAGAATGTATCATCTTCCTGTACTACTATTCCATCAACCACATCACTTATGTCATTCAATATCGACTTACAGGACTCTGGTATTTCCCTCATTTCAGGTAAAGAAGCATTTACTATAATGTCGATCTGTGTTCCATCAAATGGCATGTTGTATTTTTGATTCATCGCTAAAAAACCTTTTGCATGTGATAGCATCTCAGTTGTCGGTATAAATACTGATGGTATATTCAAACCAATCCAGTCCTCAAAATTAAAAATCCCATTATGTGACAAACTATCTTCGAATATATGCTCCCCATCTGATACTTTATAATAACAATAGTCTCCTTTATGGTCTGCATTTTTCAACGTTTCAGAATCTCTCAAATTATTAGAAAAAAAATCAAGCAGCCTCTTTGTTTTCCCCGCATCTGTCTTCTCAAATGACCATTGTGTTGCCGCATAAATCATCTTTAAAATTGTCGTTTTTCCAACGCCATTTTCTCCAATAAGTACATTGATGCCATCGCAAAAATCAAGATGAAATACATCCCTTAGAGAATCTCCTTCTTTTAACTCCCCAGCCATATAATCCCCATTATTTTTTCTCCACTGTCTTTGAAATACCATTACATTCAAAATATCAATCGATTTAATTGCCATTTTTTTAATCTCCTTCCGACCTGATCAAATATCTAAATTATATTTTGCCGGTAAATCTGTTCTCAACATTTTTCTCTTTATACAGCTTATATCCCCTGTACCACTATGCTGGCAAATATTAGTTATACTCTTTAACATTTTGCACAAATCCACTTTCTTAATTATAGTACAAAAGAGCTATTATCACAATGAAATAATTCAATTTCATGTTCTCCTGATGCAGCAGTCTTGAAACAATCGATGCAATGCAAAAATGGGATACCTCCAATCCCACACTCTCTCGCAATTGAGACAAAGTGGGCATGCCTCAACGATTTCATCGTTAATGCCCAGCCCACTTTTTACAGAAAAGAAGCAAATCTTATATTTTTTTTCAAATAAATACGCATACTTTCGCATTCTATCAAATATGATTTCTTTTACTCTTTCCTTGATCTCATCATCATAGTTCCCTACAGTATCAAGTAAATGATTCACATCATTTTGAGTATAATGAAACTTTATATTTTCTCCATACAACTGTTCTGATATAGCAAGCTGTGTATCAAAATCATGTGAAAACGTTTTTGCCCTGACACTTTTAAGAAGCCCCAATAATTCTGTCCCCATGGGATATTCCAACATTGTATCCGATAAAAGTCCGCCACCATTGTCAAATATAGGGCAATAATCATACTTTCCCTTTGGTCCTGCAAGTACTGCAATATTATGCATATGTCTGTCTTCATTTAAAAACAATGCATCTATGGTTACAATCTTATTGATATATTTCCCAAACTCTGTAAGTCCTGTTATTCTTTGCATCTGTTCGACAATATACGAAAGTCTGTCTTCTTCATTCTTGATCTTATAGATTGCACTTGTAAAACTGCTTCCGGTAAAATTTTAAAACAACCTCTCTAAAGTAATAACCTGCCATTTGTTTTTTAAAAAATCCGTACATTTCACTCCGTTAAAAGTCTGAGTTTTATACTTGATTTCTTCTAAATCATATAATACAAACTCTGCCATTTTAAGACTTGATTTGGTTAAAAGACGTGAAATAACATATTCTGCCAGCCCCTCATATCCCAAATAGTCTGCCTTATACCAAATATTATCCTTTTTCCACTTTAACTGATTCCCTTTTGACGATTTTCTATTCTCTTCTTTTATATCACTCTCAAATAATTCAATCACTCATACCCCTCCCTGCCATTCAATTTTTAGCCAAAAATTGTCTCCTTCTACTCTTCCGGCTGTTTTTTCAATAATCATAAGTGGGTCATAAAAAGGCAGGTCAAATTCCTGTAACATCAGTTTCATTTTGTCTCTTGTTCTTGGAAAGCATCTTGATTCTAAAAATTCTTCATAATCATGAAAATCAGGCTTCTGTTTAACTCCAAATGCGCAGTACATGATATTATTATTAAAATTCTTGATTTTCACCTTGCGATGGATCTCATCCACATCGATTATTGTGCATACGGTATTCTCATACATGTACCACATTCTCAATCTATAGGATTGCTCCGGAATAGTAAAATCTTCTATATGTTCCGGATACATTTTTAAAATTTGTGCTAACAATGTCATAGGACCTGTAACCGGTTTGTTTCCCGACTCCCACCTCTCAACAGTAGGTTTTGACACATTAATCAACTGTGCAAACTCCTTTTGGGTTAATCCTAATTCTTTTCTAAGAATTTTTATCTCATCTCCACTCATTGAATCCGGTGTAACAAATTTTCGATTCACGCTCGCACCAATCCTTTCTGTGACAACTATTGATAAAGTCGTTAAAATAATGACTATTTTAACAAATATACCATTATTTTAACGACTTAAAGAATTAATGTCAACAAATTTATAAGATTTTTCTTAATGACACACTATTCTTAACAAATCCCTGTGTGGATTGGTTTTGCTAAGACCAATTTCCACCACTTCTGCCTCAAATGGCACAAATCCATTCTGAACGATTGAAAAAGCAATTTGCATCTCTTCTTTTGTCAGTTTCTTTCCCACTGTCACATGGGGAAGCCACTGCATAGGTCTGTAAAACTTGCTGACACTGGTATCTTCAATGTCACAAACCGCATCATATACTGTCTGTGACAGACTCTGCAGATATTGATTTAAAACAGGTGTAATATACATGACATAGGGAAATAACATTCCTACGGATACCAGTTGAATCCTCCCCTTCTTCAGTCTGTGTTCCATTTCATTTACGACCGGAAGTAACACATCTTCACTCCTTGCCTCCACAGAGGAAATCGTCAGATGTGGTGGAACATGATTCTCTGTCATAAATAAATTTCCCGTTTGATCTGCAATTTTATGAATCAGTGAATTGATTCTCTGATTTGCTTTTTCATCAAAATACGCTGTTATGAGATACATCACTTTTTACCTTTCAAAACATCATGAATCCATTTTAAATCCAACTATAGTCGCCACTTTGATATTTAAAAATCGTTGGAAACACTCCTCACATTCATATTCAATGTTTCTTCAAACAGCTTTTCCGAATGACGGATTAATTTTGCAATTTCTTTATGCTTTCCTGCCATGACTGCTCTTACAAATTCCTGTTTTACTTCTTCATTAGGTATGGAGACTGTTTTATCATATGAATGGTATGTCAGATATCCCAAATGCACCAGCAATGTTAGCACATCATCTTTTCTTTCCATGTTCGTCATGTCATTTTGGAATGTTCCGATATCAATTTTACAGCTTGCTCCTCCAAGCATCCGGACAATAGACTCTTTCAGACCATCTTCATCCATATCGATATAAATTTTCAATGACTCATATGTTTCCGTCTGTGTCCAATAACTTCCCAAACCTTCTTGGTCTGCTCACACATGTCAGCTTATGCATCGTTCCGAGTGTAGTATTGATATATGAAATCAGTCCGGTCTTGTCAACATATTTTCCCTTTCTGACGGACACGAATCCTGCATTGCCTACATTTAGGTATTTTCCCATCTGACATTCACTCCTTCCCTGATACACTAACGCACAGATCCAATGTCCTTCTCCATATATACACATGTAAAGGTTTCCCCTTGGATTGTTCTGTTATAATCCGCAATATACCCCATTTTTTCATAAAATCCCGTCTTATTCTCTCTGCTTTCCAGCACTGCTTTTGTATATCCAAGCTCCCTTGCCCAGCGTTCTGCCTCTTCTACTGCCATTTTTCCCAATCCTTGTCCTCTATATTCCGGAAGTACCACAATTCTTCCAAGCACTATACTCTCTTCATCATTCGGGTATAATCTACATGTCGCTACCGGAAAATAATCATCAAGTATGACAATATATTTCGTGTCAGGAGTATCATGCTCATCAAATTCCTGCTCCAGTGTAATATGATGTTTTCTTGCCATAGCCTGTATCCGTACATAATAAGCTCCTGCACGCTCGGCTGTCGCCTTTGTTCGTATTACCTTCATGGTTGTACACCGCCTTTTTTATCAGATCTATCAATATCAAATATTTCCTTTTTTATACCACAGCCTCCACCAGTACCTTATCCCCTACAACAATCTCTTTCACCCCAATCTGCTTTTTCTTATTGAAATTAAAACTTAACATATACCCTTTATTCAGTTTAAAATATTCAAGATAATCCGAAAGCTGCCTTTCACCTCGCTCATTGTACGCATTGCCATGCCACACTTTCATCTCGATAATAAACTGTTCCCCATGGTAATCAATGACCAAATCCATCCTCTCACGATTTCTGGTTTCTGCCTCCACATAACAATTTCCAACTCCATTAATAATCGGCTTCAAAAACAGCATAAAATACCGTCTCCCGGCATCCTCCAAAAAACTTTCATCTTTATCACCATAAAGATCATCAAATGTCTCTACAAACTTTTCAAGGACTTTTCTCACATCTAAATGCCCTCCAATAATAAAATTGTTTTTCTCCCTGATACCGACATCATACATTTTACTATTGATAAACTCTTCTGACATGAGCAAATTATAAAGAATGATTTCAAAAATCCTATTTGAAATAGCGACCATTCCCTTATTATTTTTGATAAAACCAAACATTGTGGCAACATCAATATATTGACTTCCTGAAACATAAGGAATCTGCCTGCC
>CACYDA010000163.1 GCA_902773095.1 uncultured Lachnospiraceae bacterium
TAACGGTTCCGTATTTGCAAGGGAAAACCTTGGAATCTTACTTACTTTCAAGAACCTGATAAACACCGAAGGAAGTGACATGGTATTTAGACCGCTTTCTCCGGAACTGAAATCAGAGCTATATCTGATATGGAATAAGTATCAGACCTTTACTCCTATTGCTGAAAAGTTTCTGGAGCAGATAAAAAAAACTTTCAAGTAATCTTCAGGAAGGTCATGGTATTATAAAAAGCTATGACCTTCTATAATGTTCCTACTCTTGAAGTCCTGCTGATTCCACTCTCATTCACATGATCAATACTCCATGCCAATTTATCTAACATCTGACTCTTATCATCCTTAAGGATTCCTTCTATCTTAACAGAATCCAAAGGATGTACTGCCCAGAAATAACACTCAGGCAGTTCTAACTGTGAAAGAAATTCCCTCTCTTCCTCCAAGTTTTCTTTTTCGGTCGCAGGTATAAAGTCTCCCGTTTTTATATCTTCATCAAGCTGTGTCCCCACAAAAGCAGACATTGTATTGATCAGGATCTTGTCGGGCTTGATCTCATTCTCCAATGCCGCAGATGCCCTGGCACATTCCAGTCCTCGGCCTTTTCCTGCTGTTCCCAGCATCAATAGGTCGCAATGATGTATGCCGACTGCATTTAACCTCAGACATTGCTTCTTTGTCTCATCCGCAGAATAGTCCTTGTTCAGATTCTCCAATACATCATTTAATCCACATTCCACGCCAATGTAAAGATCATCCACTCCTGCCTCTTTAACTGCCTTTAGGTCTTCATCCGATTTGGATGCAATGTTATCCGTCCTGGCATACATGGTGATTGTCTTAACATTCGGAAGATACCTTTTGATCAGGTCAATCCTTTCCAGAAGGTTCTTGGATGACAATGCAAATGGATCTGCTCCCACTAGATAAACACGCTCCATTCGTTCACTATATTTTCCATAACTCTGTTTCGTTTCTGCCAGATAATCCTCTACTTCCGGGATTGATAACATCCTGAACGGAATGCCCTGATACATGTTGCAGAATGTACAGCTGTTATGAGTACACCCATCTGTAATAGGAAGCAGAAATGTATTTGCTTCTATTGGAGGGCTGTATATCGTTCCGCTGTATTTCATTATGATCACCTTCCTTAAAATGCCCGTGTGATATACTCACGGTACTGCCTAAGTTTATTTTCATCATTTTCTTCTATGAACTTACGGATATATGCAAGCAGCTCTTCTTTCTTCTCCGGAATCCTGCATTCCACATGGAAAAGATTGGATGCATGCTCATTCATGAATTTAGTATCGTTTGTAAGACAGTTCACCAGCTCATATATCTCTTCCAGCTTCTCCATTTCTGTTGATTCTGTATAGAGCCCCTTTTCCATTGCACGATACAGGGGCGTTCCTGGTACGACAGTCAGCATAGAGGTATTTACCATTGTCATATGAAGACCCTCATAAAGCTTTGCCGTAAGCCTTGCATTGGTAAGACCATATCCATGACCCCCTGCTCCATTTAGAAAGTTCACCACATATGGAAGCCCAGATGCATCGATTTTCTCAAGCTGTTCCCTTGCCTGCGCAGCTGTATATCCCTTGTTGATTTTCTTTAATACAACATCATCACCGGATTCCACTCCGATATATGGATTGGCAAAGCCTACAGATGCCATGTTCCTAAGCTGCTCTTCCGTCTTGTCATAAAAGTTGTCTATGCGGGCATATCCGCCGATTGTCTCTACAGAAGGAACATACTTGTGCAACAGTTCCGCTGTTTTCATGAGCACGTCATAATCCGCAGCAAACCCGTCTGCTCCCTGGAGAAAGATTCTCCTCGGCGAGCCGAAATATTCCGGAATTTCCTTAATATCTTCCTCTATCTCATCAATGGTACATTTACGGAATTTCTGATCTTTAAAATACGTGCAGAACAGGCAATGATTGTGTGAACAGCCTTCTGTCGTCTGCAAATATCCGTCAGCAGTTTCATATGGTGGGCAATTGATTCCTCCTGAAAAACGCATATCTCATCACTCCTTATAATGTTCTCTTGCTCTGCCTGAGTGCAGCCATTCTGCCAAGATTACCATGCTTTATCTCATGATCAAGGGCTGCGACAATCTGATCCTTACGCTTTAAGAAATCAGGTCCTGTCAGGTTCTTACCCGAAACCGTATGATGCGTGATAAATGAACAGTCACATTCAAGGTTCTCTACAAAAAGCTTTAATTCCTCCAGCATCTCTTTTTCCGAAAGGGGATCAAATTCGCCCCTCTGTGCCTCTTCCAGGAGCGGAGTCCCGGGGAATAATGTGAGACCGCCTGTTCCAACAAGCATAGGCTTACACTGACTGAATATCTTTGCTGAATTTATGGCATGTTCACGGCTGTGGTACTTTCCTGCAACACCATTCAAAAACGTCATCCAATAGTCAATTCCTGCTCCTTCAAGCTTATGACACTGCTCCAGGATATCCTCAGCATGATAGCCTTTGTTTATCCTTTCCAAAGTCCAGTCATCTCCACTCTCAACTCCAAGTGATATTTCTTTCATTCCCAGTTCCTTAAGGTTCTTTAGTTCTTCCACTGTTTTGTTCTTAAGGTCGGATACTCTTCCTGCCAAATAAATGTATTCCATCTTAGGAAGGTATTTATTTATCATCTCAAAGATTGGTACAAGCTTATCATACGTTAAGACAAGCGGATTGGCAGAAAGTATCTGTATTGTTGTTGCATTTGGATCACTTTCCGACAGTTCTTTCAGGTCTTCCTCAATCCACTCCATGGGGGACATCCTAAAGGGAACGTCCTTATACATAGTGCAAAACTTGCATCTGTTATGAGTACACCCCTGTGTGATCTCAAGTAAAGGCCATGTAGACCAGTATGGGTTTCTGTATACGGTTCCTGTAAAATGCATATCAATCGCCTCCGTTTCTTAAATCATGTTCACGTACGAGCATTTATCTCCTGTTCTATGTGTATAACATACAACCGAAACTTGTAATTATCCACTTACAGAATTATAATTCTGATATATATTCTTACATATTTCATATTCTGTAAGAAACGAGGTGTGCTATGGCTGAAAGAACAAAGATTTGGATAGCGGACTCACTTAGAAAGCTGCTCTCCCATAAATCAATAGACAAAATCCGGGTAACCGAGATCTGTAAGGAAGCTGAAATCGAACGTCCTACGTTTTACTATCATTTCAAGGACAAATATGACCTGATGGCATGGATGATCTTTCAATCCGCCTACAACACAGATGTTCTTGATCTCGACTCAGCAGCTAAAGCTCTCGACCGAATGAAGAAAGATTGTATTTTTTACAAAAGAGCCTACGAAGACAACTCACAGACTCCTATGTGGCAATACATGCATGAATATTTCGTGGAGCGTTATGCTCATATGGCAAAGCAGAATCTGGGTACCGATACCCTTGATACTCAGCTCATGTACAGTATCAGGCTATACTGCTTCGGAACTCTTGGAATGACAAGGGAATGGGTGCTTACCGATAACATAACCCCTTCACGGACAGCTGCACAGATGATGCTTGAATCCATGCCTGAGGCACTTAAGCAAATACTCTACAGAACATAGATACGACAATATCGTATTAATGGACTATAATACTGTCACAAAATGAACGAAGGTCACAGCATTATGAAGCTATGACCTTCTCTTGATTTAATCATACTTTCTTTAAGCTTTCTGCCGCCAAATCAATCCACACCTGTAATTCAGCAGATGCCAGCATAACAATCATCATTGCTGCAAATATCAATCCGAATATTCCCAGCTGTAGCCACATCTTATTTATAAGTGTAAGGAAAGCCAGAATCCCAAGAAGTAATGCAGATACTCCTAAAACGACACTTCCAAGCCTGATAAATACCCTTACCGCAAGTCCTGCTAATGTCAAAATGACAACTAATGGAAACACCAATACTTTTGCTAATACTCTCATACCTTATCCCTCCGTTTTTATTCCCTGCTCTTCTTTCCACTTAGTGAGAAGTTCTATGATGATCTTCTCTCTTTTTGATGCTGAATATTCTGCTGGGAAGAACTGATTCAGTTTCTTCTCTGTAAAAGATATTTTCTTGGACTTTGGCTTATTAGCCATAGCCTCTTTCATAATTGTCATAACCGTATATGGAGTAAGGTTCTCCAGATTTGGCTGGCTTTTTAATGCTGAAAGTTGAGCCGGAGATATGCCGCCTTTTTCCTTAATATACGTCAAAAGATATTCCTGTACTTCTTTATCAAAAGAAGTAATATCTACCCCATTTACTAATGATAACTTTTTATTATCTACCATTTCAAGTAGCTCCGGTATTAATTCTGTTAGCTTGATATATCGCTGAACACTTCTTCCTGTCAGTCCACTTCCCTCACCTACTATGGTGGCTGTCTTTCTTTCTACGGGATTCAACTTGTCGACATCATGTCGACAAGTTCCTGATGCCTCATGGCATCCATTTTCATTTTAAAAGAAAATGCTCTTTCACTGGGAAGCACCTCTTCCCTTTTTCTTTAACCTTATTAGCCATTGAGAACCTCCTTAGTGAGAACCTTATATGCGGCAGATGCTTTACCTTTTGGATCATATTTATAAATACTGCTACCTTCCAGACTTGTTTCTGCTGTTCTGACAGATATTGGAATCTGCGTTTCAAATACCTTCACAGCAGATGAATAACTGTCATATACAAGCTGAGAGATTTCTTTTGCATAATTTGTTTTGTTATCTACCATAGTGAGCAGAATCCCTTCTATTTCAAGTTTAGGGTTAAGCTGTCTCTTTACTCTGCCAATTGTCTTGATAAGCTGTTGAAGGCCTTTAACCGGCAAATATGCCGCCTGTACGGGTATCAGAACTGAGTCTGCACATGCCAGAGCATTTATTGTGACCATCCCTAAACTTGGCATACAGTCCAAAATCGCATAATCGTAGGAATCTTTTATCTCTTCTAAGAGCTGTCTAAGGATTGTTTCTCTGCTCATGACATTTACCATGGAAATCTCAAGAGCAGACAACTCTATATTTGAAGGAATAAGATCCACTCCTTCCTCATGATGCAGTATCGCATCTTCTACATGTAATTCTTCTTCGTTTACAACTCTCATCATCAGTGTTGATAGCGTTACTTCCATATCATCCGGCTCTGAAAAACCAAGGCTTATTGTCATAGAACCCTGGGGATCACAATCCAGAAGCAAGACTCTCTTCCTTTCTCTTGCAAGACCAATACCTAAATTCACAGCTGTTGTACTTTTCGCTGTTCCTCCCTTTTGATTACTGATACTTATGACTTTGCACATAATTTGCCTCCTATTCTTGGAATTCTTCTCTGAGCTCTTAGATAAGCATCAAAGATATTTCTGTTTATACGTGTCATTTTTCCGATCTTGTAAAACGCTCCTGCCTCTTTTGCCATTCTGATAAGAGGTCTCTCACTAAATCCGTAATATTCAATTCCCATAGGAACTGTTATGAACTCATGCTGCAAGAAAGCTAAATCTCTTTCATCAAGTTCCCCGGAATATTTCCATGCCTGACCAGCCATTAAACCACCTCCGTCTAAAATTCCCTAAATGTCTCAATATATCTGTCAAGTATTGCTGTATTTACCAACACAACCTTATCAATCTTGTACGTTGCTTTAGCTTCCTTAGCTATTTGTTGGAATTTTGAAAGCCCCATCCCATAAAGTTTTTCACCATCTCTATATCTTACAAACTTGAGGCTATCCCTCTTCGTTTCTATAATCTGTGCTCTTGCATATGCCATACCACAACCCACGTTTCTCAAATCTTTACATCCGGTTTTGCCGGTTGCTTAAACTGTTCCATGAACTCATCAAAGATTTCCTTGTTAATGAGAACACTAACATCATTGATTCTGTAAACTGCACCTGCTTTCTCTGCTATATCCCTGAGCTTCCTGTGTGAGATGCTATAGATTACCTCTGCCTGCTCATACGTGATGAACTTCCTGCGAAACATCCTTGCTTCCTCTTTGATTGCTGTTCTTCTTTCAATGTCGTAATACTGATCTTCCATGTGTTTTTCCTCCAATAAAACAAATTTTTGATGTGCAAAGCCCTGTAACACAAAAAAGGGACCACCTTCTTGAAATTTCTTTCAAGAAAGTGGTCCCTTAGGGTCCTAAATCTCTATGCTGAATTTTTCTCCAACAACTTATAATCATTTGACAATCTTCGTGTTAATTGGAAGAATTGTTGTCAATTTGTTGTCATTTCGTTCTGACTGTGCCTCGCAAGCCGCTTAAACACTGGCTTTTAGCGGTCAACACTTTTCAAAGTCGGGAAAAACAATACATCTCTAATCGAACGTGAATCAGTAAAAAGCATTATTAACCTATCTACTCCAATCCCAAGTCCACCTGTGGGAGGCATACCGTATTCCATGGCTGTCAAAAATTCTTCATCGTTTAAATTCGCCTCTTCATTGCCACACAATCTTAATTTTTCCTGGTACAAAAATCTTTGTCTCTGCTCCACAGGGTCATTCAACTCAGAATAAGCATTCGCAAATTCTCGCCCCATAATAAATAACTCAAAACGTTCTGTATAATCTTTATTATCTTTTTTTCTTTTCGTCAACGGCGAAATTTCAACCGGATGGTCCAACAAAAACGTCGGCATGACCAAGTTTTTTTCCGCATACTCTTCAAAAAACAAATTTAATACATCACCTTTTAAATAATAGTCTTTGCAATCTAAATTTCTTTCTCGAGCCAAATTTTTTGCTTGCTCTAAATTTATTTTATCAAAATCTATATCTGCATATTTTTTCACAGCATCGAGCATACTTATCTTATCAAACGGTCTTGCTAAATCTATTTCCAGATTATCACATTTAATTATATATCCACCAAAAATCTCTTCTGCTATAAATCTAAACAAATTTTCAGTTAAATCCATCATGTCATGACAATCAGCATAAGCCTGATAAACTTCAAGCTCCGTAAACTCTGGATTATGTTTTATACTCAAACCTTCGTTTCTAAAGACGCGTCCAAGCTCATAAACTTTATCAAATCCACCAATAATTAATTTTTTTAATGGCAATTCAAGCGCTATTCGCATATACATATTCATATCCAGCGCATTATGGTGAGTAATAAATGGTCTTGCATTTGCACCCCCAGCAATATTTTGCAAAATTGGTGTTTCGACCTCGAGAAAATCGCGCTCGTCAAAAAATTTTCTTATAGATTTTATGATTTTTGATCTCAAGATAAATTTTTGCTTGACATCTTCGTTAGTTAACAAATCCAAATATCTTTGTCTATATCTTGTTTCTTGATCAGTTAAACCATGAAATTTCTCTGGCGGCTGCCTAAGACTTTTTGCCAACAAAATAATTTTTTCCGCCCTAATAGAAATTTCACCTTTATGCGTTTTAAAGACATCCCCAGCAATCTCTATAAAATCACCGATATCAAACATTTTTTTAAACTCAAGATAATTATCAGCTCCGATATTATCCCGTGTTATATAAACTTGAATTTTGGCTGAAGCATCACGCAAATCACAAAATGAAGCCTTCCCCATAATTCTCCGAGTCATCAATCTTCCAGCTACACAAACTTTTTTATTCTCGTAACTTGCAAAATCGTCAATAATATTTTTATTTAGCGTATCGATATTCGATTTGGTTATCTCAAAAGGATCTTTATTATTTTTTTTTAACTCCTCAAGCTTGTCATGCCTGATTCTGATGAGCTTATTCTCGTCATCAAAATTTGATTTGTCAAAATTATTTTTTCCCATTGATCTTCCTCTTTAACTTATTTTATTTTTTTTCATTCTAATTTGCACCACACTAAAAAGCAAATTTAATTAAACAAAAAAAATTAATTTATCAAGCACCTGATTATTATAGCTTTAATTTTATTACAAAACTATGATATCATTTTTTTATAGTCAAAAAATAAGTACCTAATTTTTTAATTTGCTGGCTCAGTTTTTTTGCTTGACTTATTTTTTTTTCTTGGCAACTTGCTTTTTTTATAAGATTTAATGTTATTTGTTTAACTTTTTGGCATAAAAAAACGCCGCTTATATATCAGTGTCCTTTTATGTTAATAACTATTGTTTTTATTTTGATTACAATGCATATGTCACACGTTATAATTTATTATTTTGATTTATTGGATTTTGTTTGAACGACAGCGGATACCTCTCGTTCTTTTGATTGAACAGGCACAACTTTTTCTTCTAACGGTGGAATAATATTTTTTTGTTCTTGAGTAATATCTTGGGTTAAATCCAGTTTTTCTTCTTTATAAATAAACCATTGATAAAAAATCGATACAAAAAACTCCAACCAGCTAAGCTGCTTATTAAATAGTTTTCGTAATTCACTTTTGTTTTGCTTTTTTAGATTTTGATCGATCGAGCAAACACTCTGGTAAAAATTGTTGTATGAACGCAGTTCATCCATTAGCTTTTTCATATAATCCTGATCTTTGGATAAAATAACTTGGATTATACATTTCTCATTGTGCACATCACCACTATTATCTTTTGTCTGTTTTACTACGTTGAGCATTATTTTTGTGGTATCCCCGTTTATTTGATCGACGATAGAAAGCTTGGGACTACTTGGCAGTGAAATCTGCTGTTTTTCTCCGCTGTTAATATTATTGCCTTCCTGCATAGAATTTTTCAGATGGTACTTATTTATCTTTATCTTTCCCTTTGTTTTTTGTGTTTTGTTAGAAATTATCCTCGGACCTATGGCTTCTTGGATTTTTTTGAAAATGGTTTCAGTGCTATCCTTTGTTTTTTTCGTGCTGATATCATCATTAATTTCATTTTCAATTTGCTTATTAACTTTTTTTGGCTCAGCATTATTGTTGCTTTCGATTTTTACATTATCACTATCACTGCCATTTTTTATCTTTTTAGTTTCTGATTCATATTTTAATCCACTATTTATCAGTTCGACATGATTTGTGTTTTTATCTTCGTTATTATTATTTTTAACATACTTAAGCACTTTATCTGGATATTGCTCAATTAATTCTTTAACAAACGGTCTAGCACTTTCATTGCTTTGTAGCTTTTCCATCAAATCTTTTAACCAAGCTTGATGATATAATCCTTCACTAATAACATTCTGGATCGCAATTTGTATCGCAAGTTTTTGAATGTTGTCGGTTATCAAATTTATATCAATGTACTTTGTAACGTGCCACAAACCCAAAGACATTAAAGACACAGTATTTCGTCCTAGAGCTCGGTTTTGCTCGGTTTGTTCATAATCTTTTCTCTTGGCTTCCTCAATTAATTTTTTAATATAATCACTACTGCAATCTTTTGAATATAAATAATCCCTTATGATGCCTTGAATACCTTTATCTTCCAAATTATCAATTAAAAATTTCATGTCTACACATTTTATAAAACAGCCGGGATTACATGAAAGAAATTTCGATATCACTGTCAAATAGTGATAAGGCGAATCTTCACTTTTTTTACAAACTGCCTTGACTAAACTTTTCGTCCAACCATCTTCATTAGCATTTGGAGAAACATAACTTTTTAATGTGGTTTCAATGAGCAACTCTATTAGATTTCTTCTAAAATTTACATTTTTATCATACTGTGAAGAAGCAAGAAGCTTTTTTCTTAAATCAGCCTCAATGTCCTTATCTGAATCTTCAAGCAATTCTTTTAAAACCGGGCTTGATTTTCTTATATTTCCATCTATATGCAAAACAATATGTTGAGCTAAAAATTCTGCATCTATATATTTTATAATTCGTTTGGGTGTCAACGGAAACAAAACATTTAATAAATAATCTTGATGGTTGTCAGTGCATTGTTTAATTGCTCCAATGAGATTCGCTAGATGCGCATCGTCACAAACTTCTGAATTTATATAATCCGAAATTTTAGATTTAAAATAATTGGTTGTCATACACTGTTTCAAAATTTTTGTGTTAATGTTTTTAAAGTCACATTGCGGATTTATCAAAAACAACAACTGGTAGAACTTAGCATAACCCTCAGTTGTTTCGCAATAATGCAACAGTTTTCCTAGCAGTTCCTTGTGCAAACTAAAATTTCTTTTGATATAGTCCCGCACTACATTGTAATGCAAATTCCTTGCGACAATATCTAAGGCAATGTCGGCACTTTCACTATCAGAACTAGCAATCTCGAATATCGTATTGAAAACAAAATCTTGATCCTCAGTATCATTAAAATGTATATAATCAAGCAATTTCTCAAAAAAGCATTGTTTGCCTTCGATAGAATAGCTTTTTTCCTTATTGTATTTTTTCTTTTCGTAGTCCGAAATAATGTGGCGTTTTATCAAAGTTTTTATTTCATCACTATGAA
>CACYDA010000164.1 GCA_902773095.1 uncultured Lachnospiraceae bacterium
ACTATAACAAGAATTAGAAATAAACTATAGTTCATAGAGGGCAAAAACTATTGACAAAAGAAGGAAGCATCATTATAATCTTTAAATGGTATAGTAATCATAAAGAAATACTAGGAATTAATAATAGAAGGAGAACATAGAATGAAAAGTAAGAAGATGATGACAAAAATAATGAATTGTGAAATGTGTTGTTGTCATACCGTATGTATGGATATGGTTTGTTTTCATATGCCTTGAGTTCCTGTATGAGTAAAAAATAGTTATATTCAGGCAGGTTTATCAAGTAGGAACCTGTTTTTTTATTTCCTTATATATCATACCTATTTAGTAGGTATGATAAGTTCAGGTGCTGTAGCCGTTGGAATGGCATAGGTTTGCAAAACTGAAGTTGGTGGTTCGAATCCGCCCGGCACCGCTTCTGAAGTGTTTGCACTTTGGATGAAATAGTTTAGGTTGAATTATGATACATGGTGATTCATGACAAGGAGGTATGCTGATGAGTAATACATATAGAGATTTACAAAATTCCCATCCTTGCTTTGGAGGACAGAAAAATAATGTCGGAAGAATCCATTTGCCGGTAAGTCCCGGCTGCAATATTGCCTGTCGGTTCTGTGACAGGATAATAAATGATACAGAGCAAAGGCCAGGGGTAACATCAAAAGTGATTACTCCACAGGAAAGTGTGAAAGTCCTTGAAAAGGCTCTAAAAATATGTCCGGAAATCACAGTGGCAGGAATTGCCGGTCCTGGTGATACACTGGCAACGGATTATGCATTAGAAACGTTTCGTCTTGTGAAAGAAGAGTACCCGAATCTAATCAAGTGTATGAGTACGAATGGACTATTGCTTTATGAGAAGGCAGATGAAGTGATTGAGGTGGGAATTGATTCATTAACCGTCACAGTAAACGCAGTGGACCCCGAGATTGAGGCACAGTTGAATCAATATATTCTTTATCACGGAAAACGATATGATGGAGTGGAAGGAGCAAAAATACTGATTGAGAATCAATTAAAAGGAATCCGCAAAGTGGCTGCTTGTGGTATCACGATTAAGGTCAATACCGTTCTAGTGCCTGAAATTAATGGAGACCATATTGAGACAATCGCAAAAACAGTGAGCGAAGCAGGAGCAAGTATTTATAATATTATCCCTCTCATTCCACAGGCAGATTTGAAAGACAGGCGGGCACCTGTATGTGCTGAAATCGATGCAGCGAGAAGTAAGGCAGGAAAGTACATTGACGTATTCAGACATTGTAAGCATTGCAGGGCTGATGCAGTAGGAGTTCCTGGTAAATCGGAATATGGTGATCAGATTTATCAGAAAAGATTAGAGGTAAAGGAGACATTTTCTCATGGATGATGAAAGGAAATATCAAATTGCGGTAGCGTCATCTGATGGAATTGTTGTCAATAGTCATTTTGGGAGAGCAGACCAATTTTTGATCTACCAATTAGAGATTGACAATGAAAATGACGACTGGATGAAAAAATATGTTGAACTAAGAAAGGTCGCACCAGTCTGTCAGGGTGGCAATCATGATGACAACCGGTTAGAAAAGACAGCAGATTTATTTTTGGACTGTAAATATATCTTGGTAAGCCGGATTGGGCAGGGCGCTGCAAATGTGCTTGAAGGAAAGGGGATTATCCCTATGGAGCTTCCGGGAATGATTGATGAATCAATTCATCAGTTGATCATCTATGAAAAACTGAAGAGTTTATTTTAATGGAGAATAATACAATTTGAAATCAATTGAAAATGAGAAAGGAAAAGAAAAATGAGTGAATTAAGACAGATTGCAATATATGGAAAAGGTGGAATAGGAAAATCAACGACCACTCAGAACTTAACAGCAGGACTTATAGAACACGGTAAAAAAGTGATGGTGGTAGGCTGTGACCCGAAAGCAGATTCAACAAGATTACTGCTTGGAGGTCTTGCACAGAAAACAGTTCTTGATACTATCAGAGATGAAGGGGAAGATATTGAATTAGACAGAATCATGAGAGAAGGTTTCGGTGGAACAAGATGTGTGGAATCAGGTGGTCCTGAGCCGGGGGTAGGATGTGCAGGAAGAGGTATTATTACATCAATTAATATGCTTGAGAATCTTGGCGCATATACAGATGACCTTGATTATGTATTCTATGATGTTTTAGGTGATGTGGTCTGTGGAGGATTCGCAATGCCGATCAGAGAAGGAAAGGCAAAGGAAATCTATATTGTAGCCAGTGGTGAAATGATGGCATTATATGCGGCCAACAATATTGCAAAAGGTATTAAGAGATATGCAAAGACAGGCGGTGTCCGTTTAGGTGGAATCATCTGCAATAGCCGTAATGTAGACAGAGAACTTGATTTATTAAGAGCTTTTTCAAAAGAACTGGGAACACAGCTTCTGTATTTCGTTCCTAGGGATAATATCGTACAGAGGGCAGAGATTAACAGAAAGACTGTGATTGAATATAAACCGGATTCTTCACAGGCACAGGAGTACAGAAATCTTGCAGAGGCAGTGATCAATAACACAAACTTTGCAATCCCAACACCAATGACACAGGAAAGGCTGGAAGAAATCTTATTAGAGTTTGGTCTCATGGATGCACTGGATGATTACCAGATTTAATGTAGAATCTTAAATTGAAATAATTGCAAAATCAGAGAAAGGAAGATAAGAAGATGGGAAAAGTATATGAATCAATCACGGAACTGGTAGGTAAAACCCCTTTACTTGAGATTAAGAATTATGAGAGAGAGAACAATTTAGAGGCTAGGATTTTAGTGAAAATTGAATACTTTAATCCAAATCAGAGTGTAAAGGACCGAATTGCCCTTGCTATGGTAGAGGATGCGGAGAAAAAAGGTCTGTTAAAGCCTGGTTATACAATTGTCGAGACTACAAGTGGAAATACAGGAATAGGTCTTGCGGCTATTGCAGCTGCAAAGGGATATCGATTCCGTGTGTACATACAGGATAATGTAAGTCAGGAACGTTTTCAGGTGATTAAGGCATTTGGTGGAGAAACGATTAAGTTTTCCGAAGAGCCTGTGATTGCGAAGGCTTTGGAAGAATCAGGTGGAGATTTTGTTGCAGCGATTAAAG
>CACYDA010000165.1 GCA_902773095.1 uncultured Lachnospiraceae bacterium
AGAGGAAATTGCGGCAGGAAAGAGTACAGAGTCTGCGATTAAGACCGGATTTAAGAAAGCGACATCAGCCATTGTGGATGGTAACGTAACAACTTTTATCGCTTCCTTAGTGCTTATGTGGAAGGGCTCAGGTCCTGTACAGGGATTTGCAATAACACTTGCTGTTGGTATTGTTTTATCCATGTTTACCGCTCTTGTTGTTTCAAGATTTTTAGTAAATTGTTTCTATGGAATGGGCTTCAAGGATAAAAAGTATTATGGTGTTGCAAAAGAAAGAGCAACAATTGATTTCCTTAAGAATAAAAAAATCTGGTTTGCGGTTTCCATCATCCTTGTGATCGCTGGATTTGCTGTTATGGGTATCAACAGTTCTAATTCAAAGGGAGCTTTCAACTATAGTATTGAGTTCCAGGGTGGTACTGCAACAACAGTCGAATTTGACAAAGAGTATTCAATTGATGAATTTAATGATAATATTAAGCCTGAGATTGCTAAAGTAATCGGAAGCAATGATATTCAGGGACAGAAAGAAACAAATTCAAACAGAATTGTGATTAAGACAAAATTCTTAAGTGATGAAGAAAGAGATGGAATCAAAACACTTTTGATTGACAAGTTTGGTGCCATCCTGCAGGAAGGTGAAAGTGATTTCGAGGAAACAGATATCAGTTCCAGTGTCAGCGACCAGATGAGAAGTGATGCCATTATTGCCGTAATTCTTGCAACCATCTGTATGTTGATCTATATTTGGTTCAGATTTAAAAATCTGAAATTTGCCGGAAGTGCTGTGATCGCATTGATTCATGACGTATTAATCGTGATTGGTTTCTATGCAGTTTCAAGAATCACAGTAGGTACAACATTTATCGCTTGTATGTTGACAATCGTAGGTTACTCAATTAATGCGACAATCGTCATTTTCGACAGAATCAGAGAAAATCTTGCATTAAAAGATAAAAACCAGGTTAACTTAAAAGAAGTGGTTAATTCAAGTATTACACAGACATTGACAAGAAGTATCTATACATCATTTACAACATTTGTAACTGTTGCAGTATTATATGTTTTAGGTGTTGCTTCAATCAGAGAATTTGCACTTCCGATAATGGTAGGTATTATTGCCGGTGGTTATTCTTCAGTGTTTATAACAGGTTCACTTTGGTATGTCATGTCAAAGAAGAAATATGCAGCCGGTGAGAAGAAAGCCGAAAATGCAAAAAATGCTGATAGTATAAAAAGTGTAAATACTCAAAAAAAATCAAATAATACAAAAAATGGTAAGAAAAAAAAGAATAAATAGATAGAGTGAAAATTGTAATTGCTTAATTGTCGAAGTATGATTTCGCAGATGATCTATATTGGGAATTAAAGATTTTAAAAAGAAACAGTCATTTGCTTATTTGGCGGATGGCTGTTTTTTTCGCTTTGATAAAAACCAGTATTAAATGAATCTATGGAGGAATTAGGAGTGAAGAAAAGAATTATTAGAATTTGTTTTGTGACAGTAATGCTATTTATTTTGGGATTATCATATACTATTTTTTTTTCGAAATATTCTGTAATCAATAGTGATACTGATGAAATTAAATGTATTAAAATACAATCATTTAATAAGCGACAGGAGTATATCCTTACTGATCGCAAAGATATTAATATTGTAATGGAATATTTATTTACTCTTCAATATAGAAAGCCCAACATTTATGAAATAATCAAGAAAAAAATCAACGTTAAGATCGCACCCAAAACCGGATACAAAATATATCTGTATTCGAATGCGGAGTGCAGAGATTCACAATTGGTAAAAGAAATCAGAGTGGGAAGAACAGCTGCGATTTTTATTGATGGCAAGGAATATAAACTAAAATTGTCTTCGGGTGAAGAAGCACCATACAGTAACTTGTATAGAATACTGCATGAAAAAATTGATTTAAACTAGAGGGGGTTTCACACCCACATATCATTTTATGAAGTTGTAATTTGAATCATGCTATGATAAGATAGGCGTGAAAAAATATGTGCGAAAGAATGAGAAAAGAACATGGAAAAATGGCTTGTGCAGACGAAAAAGGCAGATTTTAACGGGTTGGGAAACAGGTTTGGCATTAATCCTGTGATTGCAAGAATCATCAGAAATCGTGATATAATATCAGAGGAAGAGTATGGAGAGTATTTAAAATGTGATATGGATCAATTGTATTCGCCACTTTTGATGAAAGATATGGAAAAGGCAATTCATATCATCAAAAAGGCGATGGATGATCAGAAAAAAATAAGAGTAATAGGTGATTACGATATTGATGGAGTAACTTCCGGATATATTCTGACAGATGCTTTGGAAAAAATGGGAGCCGATGTAGATTTTGATGTACCTGACAGAATTACGGATGGATATGGAATTAACAACAGGCTGATTAAGCAGGCGTATGATGATGGGGTAAGCCTTATTGTAACTTGTGATAATGGTATTGCGGCAAGTTCACAAGTGGATTATGCGAAAGAACTTGGTATGCAGATTGTTGTCACTGACCATCATGAAGTGCCATATAGTATAGAGAATGGAGAAAAAAAACATATCATTCCCAAGGCCGATGCAGTTGTTGATCATAAAAGACCAGACTGCGAATATCCGTTTAAAGAGCTGTGCGGTGCAGGAGTTGCCTATAAACTGATTGATGCACTGTATGACTTATTTGATGATTTCCATATGGTCAATGGAAATGAAGAGGAAAATCATAAAAATGCCAGGGACGAGAAAAAAATATACGAAAAGAAAGAAAAGTTTATGGAAAAGTATCTCTGTTTTGCCGCAATCGGCACAGTAGGGGATATCGTTCCACTTTTGGGAGAAAACAGAACCATAGTAAAGAATGGACTTAAGCTAATTGACAAGGTGAATAATGATGGAATAAAAGCATTGATTGAAGCGAACGGACTGGGAAAGAGAAAAATTAGTAGTACGCATATTGGCTTTGTGATTGGTCCGTGTATCAATGCGGGTGGTCGCCTTGATACAGCAAAGAGGGCGTTTTCACTATTTAGGAGCCGGACATACGAAGAGGCTATTGAAAAGGCACAGGAATTAAAGGGGTTAAATGATGAACGAAAATATATGACATCGCTAAATACAGAGAAAGCAATTCAATTGATC
>CACYDA010000166.1 GCA_902773095.1 uncultured Lachnospiraceae bacterium
GTGTTGATACTGATAAAAGAAGTTCCGGTATTATCGATCGTAACAGCAAAGTCAAGAGCGAAGACATGACAGTTATGCCTCTTGACGAAACGGAGTTTTTTGATATAGGGAACAAAGATATTGGAAAGGTTATTTGTAATCCCAATATTTTGAACAGAAGGAAAGAGTTAGCTTGGGTTAATAAGAGAATTCCTGCTCCAGACTTGACGGATGCTGGTGCAGGTGGTATTCGTCAGGTTGGTCGTTCCATGTTGGTTGATAAAGCGCAGGGCTTCAAAGGAAAAGTGGAAGCGGCACTTACAGCGGCAATGACTGCATTAAATGGACCAAATGTTTATATACATATTTTTTCCGGTTTATCTGGTGGAACAGGTTCGGGTTGTTTCTTGGATGCCTGCTATATCATTAGAAAACTATTGTCAGATAGAAATCTGAATGCTACTATCTTTGGATATTTCTACTTACCCGATGTTAATCTGTCAAGAGTTCCATTAACTAAGCCCAATATACGCGATTATATTCCTGTCAATGGCTACGCTGCAATGAGTGAATTGGATTACTGTATGCAAATACCAGGGAACGGAGGTAGCTTTAAGCAGTATTATCAAAACATTGGGGATGTAGAGTGGAATTGTGCTCCGGTAGATATGTGCCATTTGATTTGTGCAACTAATGAGCGCGGTGATGTGATTCCCAATGCATATGATTATGCAATGAATGTTTCTGCTGAATATGTAATGGACTTTCTAACCCGTGCTGATGATGAAGATAGTTTTGGTCTATCCTCTCAGCTCTCTGATTTTAGACAGATGGTGATTCAGGGAAACGCAAGGAAGAGAGTAGCATCTTCACTGGAGTACTGTGTTATCGGTGCATCTTGTAGTTATGTCCCTATGCGCGAAATCAACACATATCTTGCTGCTGAGGTATTTGAGAAATTCTCAGAAAGACTAAAAAGTAACATGCCTTCTGAATTTGACTGCAGAAAGTTGGCAGCAGACGCTCTGACAAGAAACAGGGAAATGACAACGGAAGATCAAATGTTTAATGCACTGTGGCGCGAAATGAAGAAAGGCGCTAGTGATGATTTTGGCTCATTTCCTGGGGATTGGAAAATGGTAAAAAATACCGGAAACAGTGCAATTGTAACCCATTATACCAATCAAATGGCTGCTAAGAGAGGTACTGTTGAGACAAACTGTAAAAGTTTGAAAGAGGGAAATACAGACTCGTTAGTTAATCGGTTCCGCACTAGTTTAGAATCAGCTTTGAAAGACATTGATAGAGGTCCTTCTTTCGCATATCGGATGCTTGCAGCTTCAACCAGTCATAATGTCTTTAATATTATAGACGGTATTATTGAGATAAATTCAAATAGATGGAAACAGGAAGCAGCACAGGAAGAGCTTAGGGTAACAACTTATGATATGGCTCTTGCTGAATTTAATAGAAAACCATCCAGAAGAAGATTCGATGAATACGAACACTCTCTCAAAATTAGAATGCAACATGACTTGGCAATGAGCAACTACCAGCAAATGGACGACTTACTGAGAACAGTAAAAAAACAGTTGGAGGCACTTGCCGAAAATTACTATTTAAAACTCGATAGGGTGATGTCCACATTAATTAGAACTTTTAATGAAAATAGAAAAGCTCTTGCAAGTGAGGAACAAACTCTTCGGGTGAAATCCAATTTTGCAAAGCCAATGATGACGGTTTCTGATCTATCCAAAACACTAGATGAACAAATTAGAAGGCTCAATATTCCTAATGTACTCAATGCCTTTGTTTCCGCAATGGTTTCCAATGAAGATACCTGGATACAGGAAAATGAAAGGACTATTTCTAAATTTGTCATTAACTTCTTTGTAAATAATTTATTCAGTAATTTTGCTGGACGCACCATTACAGAATTTCTTGAGGATAAATATGGTCTCGATTCGAGTGCGGGAAATGTCTATGAACAACTTACAAATCATGTTTATGACGATTATATTGATCCGTTGACGCAACAAGCCAAACCGCTTTTCTATTTTAACAACACGATTTGGGATTCGGATCAAATTAACAGTTTAGCTTATGTATCTGTACCTACTACTGCCACTGCTATTGTGAGCGCAGCCGAGAGAAAACAAAACGCTGACGCAACATGGAGAGTAAAAAAGTCGGCATTAACAGATCGGATTTTTGTGATGTACAGTGCGTGTGTTCTCCCATTTAGTTCATATAATAACGCCAGCAATTATGAAAGTAAATATGAAGCTAACAGTAATAAAATTGGTGTTCATTATTATGAAGGAACTGGTATGGAGGGAAATAACTTTAACGATTGGAGGAAACTCCCTTCACTGACGCCATATTCTTATATGAATCCCATTTCTGAAATAGAAACTTTGTATAAACTTGCTACTCATTATGGTGTACTGAATGATCAAATGGATATTTGTGCGCCATCCGACGAGGAAATCAATAAATTGGAGTCATTGATCGCAAAATGCGAGGAGTTGTCTAATGCAGCTATCACTCCAGATAAAATAGCAGAATGCACCAAGCTGGCAGATCAATTAAAGAACTACAAGTTCGATACAATGATGCCTACCGGAGAATTTTTTACTAATGACGGAAGTCCGGAAGAAGAGTTGCGAGAGAGTCTTCGTAAGGAGCATTTCTATCTTGAACCGTCACACAGAATCAAAGTTAAAGCACTTATAGATAAGATAGATGCTGTTGCCTTAAGAGCTAAGGCGGCGGAGGCAACTCTCAGGAAAATATTGAATTCTGTTCGTGTTAATGCAAACGATTTTTCTAACTACAGCGAGGCATTATTCGCCGGCGTATTCAAGATTGAAGGAAGAAATATCAGTTACATTCGGGATAATTTGGGCGTGGAAACAGAGCACATTCTGACAAAAGCCGATTTTCAGTTTGGGGATATTCCCATGTACCAAGCGTATGTTACTTATCACTCACTGCCTGACGATATGAAGAGTGAAATCAGAACGAGAACAGATGAAATTATTGATACAGATTCTGAGACGTTGCAAAAGGGGATTAAGGTGGTAACAGCAATGCTGGAAAAAGAAAAACTTAACGCACTTATAAGCAAAGCGTCCGGACTCGAGAAGAAAAAAGAAATTGTGAGTTTTCTAACTGATCTTAACGCAAAATTTAAAACTGAATTCTGCCCCCTCTATGGCAACTAACCAAAATTACGTATTATTTTCTTATGATAAAAGTGTGTGTTATTCAGATATACACACACTTTTATCGGAAATGGGGTATTAGATTGAGTGTATCAATTAATGATTATATCAAATATTTTGAGGAAAGTGTTAAAGCACGTGAAAAAGATTCGTTGGGACACGGTAATACCCCTCGCTATCCGATGGTAATGTTTTACTTTGGTCAGGATGCTGAACAGGTAGCAAAATGGGTGTTTGAAAATTTGTTAATTGTCTGGCCCCAATATGAGAGAGATTTGTTGTCATTTTGTATTCCAGAAAAAAGTGATGATAAATATCATTGTGTTTCGCCAACCGGTGAAACTAATACCGTTGATTTTAAGACAATTCAAACGATGGTTTCTAAATTATTTGGCGAAAGATCTCATTTTCACGAGCTATACGGTTTACAGGTGTATTTTTGTCTTGATACCTCTTCTGTGAAAAGTGCCAATGAGATTTATCAATGGCTTACTTTAAGTAAGGATATTCTTGCTAAATTTACTTTGCAAAAGATGGCATATTTTACGTTATTTCTTAACGAAGATTTATCACATAAAGAGCACGGAATTACTAATCAAATTCTTAATGGATTTGAAGAATACCCGATTGAAGATATCAATAATTTGTTCATCCTTAGCAATCA
>CACYDA010000167.1 GCA_902773095.1 uncultured Lachnospiraceae bacterium
ATGATTGATAAATCAAAAAAATACTGGCATGGAGATTGTGTGGACGATATTGATGAATATTTGAAAGAGTATTCAGAAGTTGCAGCAATAGATGTGAAACCTGTTTTTTGTCATACTTGTGGAAGTAATGACCTTAATTTGAGAATCGACTATGATGAGGAGGTTATCCAGATTATATGTCCTAAATGTGGATATGAGAAGATAATATTAGATTGCGAAGATGCATGGGAAGATGCATGGGAAGATGCAACACCTCGTCTGATAAAGTGTATGGAGTGTAAAGGCAAAGATCATAATGTGAAAGTAGGATTTGTACATAGAGATAATGGCAGTGTAAAGTGGGTATATATAGGAAGTCGCTGTACAAACTGTGGCTTGTTAGGTTCACACCTTGATTGGAAAGTTAATTATGAACCTACTGATGAAATGGAGAGTAACATATAAACTGTTGATTATGAAAATGAGTTCGGTGGTTGTATTGCTTTTTTTTATGATAAGTGTTATGATACATTTATAGATTAAAGAAGCAAGGGCGTTTCATCTGTGTTAGATAAAACGTTTTTTTGTTTTACAGGGAAATTCGCTTTTTTTATTTAGGAAGGTGTTTTGTCTGTTAATAAGATACTTAATACAAATCGGTTATACTTTGATGTCTATTGGGATAAAAGGAACATTTATGTTCGTCCGGAAAAGGTGTGGAACAGAAATTCTGATACAATGTTTCTTCCACATATATACAATCCTTTATATGGGAGCTTTTAACCCATGTGTGATGAAAAGTATTCAGAAAGATTAGAAAATTGAAACAAATATTGAGGTAAAAGGTTAAATGATATCACTTAACGATTATTTATATGACGGTAATACGATTGTAAAAATCCTGCATATGTATTCACAGGATTTGAAAAAATATGCCATTGATACAGGAAACAGCATTGATATGGCACACAGTAATTATTTACTGCAGGTAATAGAAGTGCTTGAACATAACGAATTTTTATCATTACAGTCACAGCAGATAAGAGAATTTTATAAATATATGGCTGTGAAATACCCATTTTTGGCTTTTACGTTTAAGGGAAGAATAAAATCACTAATCAGGCTTGAAGAGAAAATAAATGGAAATATAGTAGAGTATATTTATGATTATTATTCTAATTATGGTAAGTATCCTACAGAGACAGGAATCAAAGAACGGATTAACAGAATCAGGGATTTAATAGCGTATAGAATTGTGATATCATTGCCGAAGTGTCACTTGCGTCCCGGAGAGGATTGCCGGGAAAGAGAATTAAAATATCTTTATGAAATTGCTAATGCCCTTCCTGATTTTCTTGAGGAGAGAGGATTCAACGCAGAACTGTCAGGTATTGATGATTACAGCATGATGATAGATGAAAAGTACAGACCGTATTATAGAGATTATATTGATAAGCCCGGTATTTATGGATATCAATCTCTACATATTTCATTTTTTGATAATACATCAAGAAGTAATATTGAGGTACAGCTTCGTACAAAGGAGATGGATGATTTTGCCGAAATCGGACCGGCAAACCATCTGGGATACGAAAAACGCCAGGAGAAAGAGCGGGCAAGACGTGAGAAGATACCACAGGGAGAAAATATCATTTTTGATGATGCATATAACAGAGTATTGATGCTTCAGCAATTAGAACTTAAAAACATCAATGTTAACATGTTTGGAGCAGCAGATAATAACTTGATTAACGATGGATGTGGATTATATCGGGGCAGATTGATTTTGCCATATGAGCATCTTTCGAAATTCCAGAACGATTTGATTGATTAAAGAAAAAATTTTTTAAGACAGAACGATTTTTAAGGCAGGTGAAAATTGAAAATTTAAATATTTAAGAATGTTGTTTGAAAAAATTTAGTGAGCCATTACAGTTCTTTTATTATTTTATATCCCAATAATAGAATAAAGAAACTGCAATGGCTTTTTTGTTGGTTACTAAAATCTATTTTAATATTAACGGATAATGTCAACTTTTTATTACTGTCTGTATAGGACATAAAAATATTGTAGCATGTATCATATAAGAATAAAGCATTACGTCAAAGTATTCACTGCTTAGGAATCGTTGAGTTGAACCATGGTACATCGCTTTAAAAATCATATATTTTTATAGAAATCATCACCAAAATTTCATATTATTGTTATAATATAACTTAATTGATATAATTAAAAAAAATAACAGTAAGGATTTGAGAACGATGAATGATAGTATTTATGGAAAATATAAAGTTACTCTGGAAAAGATTATGAATGATTTTGTAGAAAATATTAAATCATATAATCAGGCAACCTATGAAAAAACGGGTTATAAATTGTTTGAACATATCACAAACAGGATTAAAACAGAGGACAGTATGCGGGAAAAGTGCAGAAGAAAAGAAATTCCGGAAAACGAAGTAAGTGCATTGTATGAATTGAAGGATGCCATTGGAGTAAGAATCATATTTTCTTTTGTTGATGATATTTACAAAAGCATTGAATATATCAAATCCATGCCGGAATGTGTTGTTGTGAAAGAAAAAGACTATATAAAACATGCGAAACCAAATGGTTACAGAAGTTATCATATGATTCTTGAGATGACAGTTCCATACGAGGATGTGAAAGGCAATAATCCGGGAAAATATTATATTGAAGTTCAGCTTAGAACAATTGCGATGGATTCGTGGGCAAGTCTTGAGCATCAGCTGAAATATAAAAAAAATGTGTCAAATCAGAAGCTGATCGTAGAGGAATTAAAAAGATGTGCTGATGAGATGGCATCTTGTGATGTTTCCATGCAGACAATTCGAAATCTGATACATGCAGAGTCATAAAGGAATAAGAAGTCTGTCCGGAAACGATGAAACTCAAACTTCGCACATTGATTTTAACTATGCACCTTGAAAAATTATAATGTCTTGAACATTTCAAGAAACATTTGAAATGCCTGTATCCATGTGATGTCAGACATTTCATCAGAAAAGTATAAAAAGAGTTCGCCTAACAATTATACCAAATCAGACGGTTTCATGCTTTTTATTTTGCCACTTATTATTGAATTATCAAGGTGCATAAGCACTTATTCAAGTGCGAAGTTTGAGTTTATTAACTCAAACTTCCCATAAGGATTCTGAATCGAAATCCTTATGAATACAGTGTTTTTACGTCAAAAAAATAGCATATTGACAACA
>CACYDA010000168.1 GCA_902773095.1 uncultured Lachnospiraceae bacterium
CTCCGGAATTTAATCTGGAAGGAATATAAGGAATCTCCTGCATGAGGATGTAGGATCAATTTCGGAAGGAATATAAGGAATCTCCTGCATGAGGAATGCAGAATCAATTTCATATGGAAAATAAAAAATAAACTGTATAAGGAATCATGAAAATGAGATACTTGATCATAGAGGATTGCGGCATGCAAAGCCATTACATCCGTGAATCAATTATGCAATTCAATTAATTTGTGAAATATAGAATAGGAGGAAGACAATGGAACGAGAGAATGCATGGAAAAGGTATACGAAAGAAGATTTGGAAAAACTGGAGAGGATTAATCTTGGTTACAGGGAGTTTCTTGATACCGGAAAGACAGAAAGAGAATGTGTCGCAAAGACCATAAAACTTGCAAACGAAGCAGGTTATCAAAACCTTGCCGACCTGATCAAAAGAGGGGAATCATTAAAGGCAGGAGACAAGGTTTATCTTGCCTATATGGGAAAATCAATTGTACTTTTTCACATCGGAACAAATCCAATTGAGCAGGGCATGAATATTCTGGGTGCCCATATTGATTCGCCAAGAATAGATATCAAGCAGAATCCTTTATATGAAGATACAGAGCTTGTTTACTTAGATACCCATTATTATGGCGGAATCAAAAAATACCAGTGGGTAACGATACCACTTGCAATTCATGGAGTGGTTGTCAAGAAAGATGGTACGGTATTAAATATTGTAATAGGGGAAGAGGAAAATGATCCGGTGGTATTTATCTCTGATTTGCTAATCCATCTGGCGCAGACACAGTTAGAAAAGAAAGGTGCCAAAGTGGTAGAAGGAGAGGATTTGAACGTCATTATAGGAAATATCCCTCTCAAAGAGGAAGAAAAAGACGCTGTCAAGAAAAATATCATCAGGCTGATGAAAGAAAAATATAATTTTGAAGAAGAAGATTTTATTTCAGCGGAGCTTGAAGTAGTACCGGCAGGAAAAGCAAGAGAAGCGGGGATTGACAGAAGCATGATCATGGCATATGGACAGGATGACAGGTCATGTGCCTATACATCACTGATTGCTATGCTCAATAAGAAAGAGGTTGAGACAACTGCATGTGTACTTTTGGTGGATAAGGAAGAGATAGGAAGCGTTGGCGCTACAGGAATGCAGTCAAAATTCTTTGAAAATACGCTGGCTGAATTATTAGACAGAATGGGAATCTATAGTGAACTGACACTAAGAAGAGTATTGGCAAATTCCAAGATGTTATCATCCGATGTCAGTGCTGCCTTTGATCCGACCTATGCTTCAGTATTTGAAAAGAAAAATGCAGCCTATTTTTCAAAAGGAATCGTGATTAACAAATTTACGGGAAGTCGAGGAAAATCGGGCTCTAATGATGCCAATGCCGAATATATCGGTGAGATCAGAAGAATATTTGATGAATATCATGTGGCATACCAGACAGCCGAACTTGGAAAAGTGGACCAGGGTGGCGGAGGAACGATTGCCTACATCATGGCACTTTATGGGATGAATGTCATAGACAGTGGAGTGGCAGTCTTAAACATGCATGCACCTTATGAGGTAGTGAGTAAAGCAGATCTCTATGAAGCAGTGAAAGCATATGAGGCGTTTCTTTCAGAATAAGACAAAAAACATTATTCAGGAAATCCGAATCAGGACTTCCTGAATTTTTTTTATGTACACACCTCGCATGAGGAATGTTCCGACTGTGTCGGATGCGATTTCATCTTCCCTGCTTAATTTGAAAAAATGGTCAGTTCTTGACACGTCATAATTCAAATGATAAAATATAAACAATGAACTATAAGTTTTTAAAATGCGAACTAATAGTATTAAGTGCTGTGACTGATTTACAATAACAAGAATAATGGAAATCAGGAGTAGTTACAGAAGATTTGTGATGGGTGTTGAGAAAGGATCGTGAAGAAAATGTTGAAGAAGTCATGGAATCGTGTGTTGATGAAAAGTGCCTGCCTTTTGTTGAGTGTGACAATCATGGGAAGTACAATGCCTCCGATGATGGTTGAGGTAAAGGGAGAAACAACGAATGAAGGAAGTCCGGAATCGGTAGAGGATGAATCATTTAAAACAGGGAAATGCGGTGAAAATGTCAAGTGGTCACTGGATGAAATTACTGGGGAACTCATCATATCCGGAAAAGGAGATATGTATGATTATAGTAATGAGAATCCTTCTCCGTTTGATGGGAATGTGATTATTCAATCAGTGGTGATCAAAGAAGGAGTCACGTCAATAGGAGATTATGCGTTTCATTTGTGCAAAAATATCGGTTCCGTTGTGTTTTCCGATACTGTCAAAACGATTGGTACGAGTGCTTTTCATTTAGCAGATGTTTATTCATATGGAGGTGATAATCCATCGTTGAAAAACATCATTTTATCTGACAGTGTGGAGACAATCAAAAAGAATGCTTTTCATTATTCAGGAGTGAAGTATCTCTACCTGTCGAAATCCGTCAAAGAGATTGATGAATCTATTTTTGTATGGAGTGAGCATCTGGACAAGATCGAGGTGTCTCCTGAAAATCCTTATTATTCTTCGAAAGATGGAATTTTGTATACCAAGGATTATGAGGCAGTAAAAGTAGTTCCGGCAGCAGCGGCAGGTGATACCCTGATTCTGCCCGAGAATACAAAATATATGGAAGGGATTAGTTTTTTTGTCAGTGAATCCACTGCTTATCATATTAAAAGAATTGTTTTCCCTGAGGTTTTTCAAAATATGTATATGTATAGTTTCACAGGATTACCATTGTTGGAATCACTGGTATTTCTGGGAAATCCTCCTGAGCAGGATTATTTTTACGATTATCTTCCGGAAGGATTTCAAATTTATTGCAGTTTTTCAAATGATGCCTGGAAATCTAAAATGGAGCAAATTGAAACGGAGAATACAATTCAGTGGATTGACCTTGACAACTTAAGTGATGAATTTCTTATTCTGGCAGAACAGACTACTGTCAATGCAGGTGGAAATATGAAACTGGAAGTTCAAAGCAATCCGGCGGTTCATAGAGAATTTGTTTTTAGCAGCAGTAATCCGGAGGTAGCATCTGTTTCTGATACCGGATTTGTTCATGGCATTCAAGAGGGAACAGCGGTTATAACGGTATCAAGTCCGGATACAGAATATACGGCAAGCATCGAA
>CACYDA010000169.1 GCA_902773095.1 uncultured Lachnospiraceae bacterium
CACATAGACATTTTATGGGATTCATGTACCGTTGCTTACGATCAGTCTTTGAGGCAAAGCTGATTTATCCTTGACAATAATGATAAAAGAAAGAAGATTGGAGGAAATACTATGGAAGATGAATATATTGAAACAGGCGGATATGAAATAGAAGATTCAATTATTAATAAAGTCTGTTTAGAAAAGGTTTTTGAATCACTCAAACCCGAACTACAGGAAATCATTGTCAAAAAATATGGAAGTGTTAATACTTATATTGCATCAGTGTGTAATTATAATAAAATAGATTCCCTTTTTGAATATATTTTAAAGGATTTGAAATGGAATGAACAACAAGTAATACTATTACGATATGGTTTGTTCGATGGTCAGCCTAAAACATTAGAAGAAGTTGCCGGAATCATGGGCACAACGCGAGAAAGAATCAGACAAATTGATGACGCTTTTATCCGAAGAGGTAACCGAAAATATCGGCCACTTCATCGTAGTAAATCAATAAAAGATTTACTGAATGAATAACAATTGAGATGATTCATTCTATTAGATGGTCTGTCACACAAAACACTTTGTGCGACAGACCCATTCTTTCAAATCCTAATACTCATACAATAATTCTGTCTCATCTGTTTCCAGATTCTTTCGATAAACTTCCGTCTTTTCTCTATCGTATGAATAACGCCATCCTACATCATTTTCCTGATTATGCATGCCATAATCTATGCGGTAATAGACATACTCCCCTACACATTCGACATCTTTAAAGCTTACGTCTTCCTCCGGATTCTCCGACTTATAATCGATATCTGAAAAAAGTTCTGACACTTTTCCATCCGCTTCCTGATAAAGATAATATTTTGTTTCATTACTATCATCACTATAGGCCGCAAATGCTTTTCCAACCGCTCCGGCTGGCTTGCTGGTTTCTTTTTCTTCTCCAGTATTTAAATCCATTTCTAAATTTTTATTATAAAGTTTTTGAAATATCAGTTTTTCTCCCTTTTGATCTGAATAAACATAAAATTGATTATTTTCACCGATGGATGTGACTACTTCATAATCAGTACCATTCTTCGATACCCTTGCAATGTTTCCTCCCTGAAACAAATATGCGGAACCATCATATCGTCCATAGGAAAAATATATCATATCGTCTACAACTTGCGCACATTCAATCACACACTTTCCACCGATTGCAAATTCATACAGATCCGGTTCTGTCTTTGCAAGCAGCACGGAATCTCCCTCCAGATCCGATTGATATAATGCTACGGAACCATTTCTCGCATCATCTTCATTTTGAATCGCACTATTATCCTGATAATATATCATTCCATCCTCATATGCTACAAATGAAACCGCATAACCGATAAAAGTACTCTCATCATTTTGATCTATGGCATACAGACATGTTTTTCCATCTCCTAAATCGCCATCAAAAATAATCATGCTTCTTTTCGTATCTACGGCTTTGATTTCTCCATTACCAACACGATGGATATCATTACTATTCCATTTTCCTTTCACGAATTTCATATAGACAAGCTCATCCGTATAAGAATATCCATTCTCATTATAAGTATTTTTCAAAAAATACAATCTGTCTCCCATGATATATAATGCACCGCCGGCATTACCGGTATAAAGCACTTCTTCACTTCCATCTTCGCTTACACATACAAGTTCATTTTTGGCATCTTTTTGTGGAGCGTAGTGCTGATATAAAGCTTCGCTGTTAAAAGATTCCTCATTGTATTTCCAATAATACGTCTTACCGTCACACGCAATCACTGTGCCACCGTTGTTAATAACATCATCAGAAATGACTTGTTTCTCTCCTTCATTGATTGTTTTCTTTTCATGTGACTTTTCATCTGACATATCGTCAGATGATTTTTGCCCAGTATCATCCCAATCCTCTTCTTTATCATTCCCTTTTTTCTGGTCTTCCTCTTGCTTGGTAATCTCTTCTCGTTGTTTATTCTTATCCTTTCCTGATGAACTTTCCTGAGATTTACTACTGCCGCATCCTGTAACACATACCATTCCTGCTGTCAGCACCAATGCCAATGCTGTAATCCTATTTTTCTTTTTCATCATTTTCTCCTTTTCATACTACTTCCACCTTTTTTATGGAAAAAAATGGTCAGAATGTAATCTGACCACTTTAAAGAAAATAACGTTTACCGTTACTTTCCTTTCTCTGTACAAAATCATTATTCTTTAATGCTGCATGCCACCGCAAGTGCTCCCGGTCCAATATGGCACGAAACGCTAAGGGACAGATCATTAATCTCTATTTCATCTTCCGTATAATCCGGAAATGCTTCCACGATTTCCTTTCTAAATTCCTTGGCTGCTTCGAGATTATCCGTATGTGCTATGGCTATGATGCGCTTTTCTCTTGGGAACTCGGCAAATCTGTTTTCAATATCTGCTTTGATTGCATTAATCATGACACTCTTAGCCTGCTTCACTGTTCTTGCCATTGCAAAGGAATCAAGCTTCTCCCCCTGAATCTGTAATACCGGTTTAATACGAAGAAGCGTACCAATGGCTGCTACAGCAGGGGTCAGTCTTCCACCACGTTTTAAATAAGTAAGTGTATCCACCATAATGTAAATACTTGACTGGAATTTATCCCGCTCCAAGATTTCTTTAATCTCCTTTGCGGACTTACCCTCTCTGGCAAACATCAAGGCATCTTTTACCGATTGCTTCTGCGTAACAGAAATTCTCTGATTATTCACCACCTGAACTTTTCCATCATAATCATCGGCAAGCATTAATGCTGTCTGGCACGAACTACTCAACCCGCTTGACATTGGAATATGTACAATCGAATCATATTCTTCAAGTACTTTCTTCCATAAATCAGTCACATGTGCAACGGATGGCTGTGATGTTGAAATCTTTCTGTCACTCTTTAAGAGTTCAAAAAACTGTTCCACATTTAAATTAATTCCTTCATAATACTCTTCATCATCGATCATAAATGGCATAGGAAGTACAAAAACACCCATTTCTTTCGCTTCCTCATTTGTAATGCCACTATTACTATCTGTAATTATTGCAACTTTTTCCATATAATCTAACCATGCATATTGCCATATTATCATATATTATATATCATACATGTGCAGATGTGTATCCTTTGCCACAACTATCATAAAAACAAAAACCATTATATATAGTATGTAAAACCATGTGATATAGTTATGAAAACGGCATATCCCTTTCATTCAATATATTATACATTGTAACATTAATATGCGTTTTAATCAAGAATTTTATGAATAATTCAAAAATGGGTTCCATGTTTTTCTCATCATTTCCTACGTATTAATATATTCCTTACATGTTGCACAAAAACTCTAGAATTTTATAAATAGACATTTGTCTAAAATAAACTATAGACATTTGTCTATTTGAGTGCTATAATAACTACATCACAAAGAAAAGAGGCACAAAGAATTGGAAAATACCAGAATTACAAAAACAAAAAATGCTCTTTTTCATTCCCTTCACCATTTATTACAGGAGAAGGATATTCGTAAAATAACAATCATAGGTTTATGCAAAGATGCAGGCATCAACAAAAGCACATTTTACCTGCACTACAAAGATATTTACGAATGTGTTGATGATTTCTTTGGTCAGCTTGTCACACCGATTGTAGATATCATTTGCGAAAACGGCATCATCAACTCGATTACTGATCTGCCTGAGATTTGGAGCAAGATTCTTCAACTTTTAAATTCCTATGACAATTTATATGATCCGCTTTTCCATTCACCAAGCTTGTCCCCTTTCCTATATAAGGTAAGGAACGAAATCATCGAAACTTTGATGAAAAGATATACTGTATTCGGACTGAGTGATGAACAATTAATGGAAGCGCGAATATCTATTACATTTTTTGTAAATGGTTTTTTGGGTATTATTGATCTGACAGGAAGAACCACACTTTCTGTTACAAACATGCAGTTATTTGCAAAAAAACTACAAAAAGGATTTATCGATAACAATTTATTCAAGGAGGACTTAAACATGTGGGCTGAAGAAAGCGTATTTTATCAAATCTATCCGTTAGGATTTTGCGGAGCACCTTTTGAAAATGACGGTGTTCTCACATCAAGGATTTTGAAGGTGAACGACTGGATTCCTCATATCAGCAGTCTGGGATTTAATGCAATCTATTTTTCGCCAATTTTTGAATCTGACACTCATGGTTATAATACGAGAGATTACAAAAAAATTGACTGCCGTCTGGGTACCAATGATGACTTTAAGGAGGTTTGCAAGAATCTCCATCATGCAGGGATTAAGATTGTTTTGGACGGTGTATTTAATCATGTAGGCCGCGGATTCTTCGCATTTCAGGATGTCTTACAGTACAGAGAGGGTTCCGGATATAAAGATTGGTTTGCAAGAATTGACTTTGGCGGCAACAGCTGCTACAATGACGGACTATGGTATGAAGGATGGGAAGGAAACTATGATCTTGTAAAACTCAACTTAAGAAATGAAGAAGTTATTTCCTACCTTTTTGACAGCATCCGATTCTGGGTAGACGAATTTGATATTGACGGTCTAAGGCTCGATGTTGCTTACTGCCTTGACAGGGATTTCTTAAAGAGACTTCGCAGTTTCTGCAATGGATTAAAAGCAGACTTCTGGCTTTGTGGAGAGTTGCTTCATGGTGATTATAATCAATGGGTCAATGATGATATGCTTCACAGCTGTACCAATTACGAATGTTATAAGGGAATGTTTTCAAGTTTTAACAGTATGAATATGTTTGAAATCATTCATTCCCTGATGCGTCAGTTTGGACCTGAAAACTGGACACTCTACAAAGGAAAACATCTGCTTTCCTTTGTTGATAACCATGATGTATCAAGAATTGCAAGCACCTTAAACAACGAGAATCATCTTCCATTAATCTACGCTCTTTCATTTGGCATGCCGGGTATCCCTTGTGTATATTATGGAAGTGAATGGGGAGCAAAAGCCCACAAAAATGAAGGCGACCCAGCCTTAAGAGCATGTTTTGAGGCTCCTATTGATAATGAATTATCTGCCTTAATCGGCAAACTTGCTAACGCCCATAAAAACAGCAAAGCAATCTGCTATGGTGATTTCAAATCAGTCGTACTTACCAACCACCAATGTGTATTTGAAAGAAACTATGACGGTGAGCGTGTGTTTGTCGCAATCAACGCTTCCGGTGACAGCTTTACTGCTCACTATAATTTTGGTGCTGCTACAGGTACCGATCTGATTACCGGTGAAACGGTTAGCTTTGAAGGTGGTCTGAACCTCCCTGGATACAGTGCAAAATATATTAAAATGTAATAAGAGGATATTGTGAAGCTGTTGTTATGAAACAGTGAATCATCAATGAATACTTTACAAACGAATTATGATATAAGAA
>CACYDA010000170.1 GCA_902773095.1 uncultured Lachnospiraceae bacterium
AGTTTTATTTCAACATTATATTCATTTTCCAGTCTGTATTTTAAAACATCAAACTGCAACACACCGACTACACCTACAATAATCTCTTCCATTCCTGTATTAAACTCCTGGAAAATCTGAATGGCACCTTCCTGGGCAATCTGATTGATTCCTTTTACAAACTGTTTTCTTTTCATGGTATCCATCTGTCGGACTCTTGCAAAATGCTCCGGTGCAAATGTTGGTATCCCCTCAAACTCAAACTTATCATTCGATTCACATAGAGTATCTCCGATGGAAAAGATTCCCGGATCAAATACACCTATAATATCTCCCGCATAGGCTTCCTCTACAATGTGTCTCTCCTGAGCCATCATCTGCTGTGGCTGGGAAAGTTTTACTTTTCTTCCACCCTGTACATGATTTACTTCCATACCGGCATCAAATTTTCCTGATGTAATTCTCATAAAAGCAATTCTGTCACGATGTGCCTTATTCATATTCGCTTGAATCTTAAATACAAATGCGGAAAAATCAGGTCTGAAAGGATCAACCTCACCCATATTGGACTTTCTTGGAAGTGGAGAAGTAGTCATTGTCAGAAAATGCTGCAAAAAGTTTTCCACACCGAAATTGGTTAATGCTGATCCAAAAAATACCGGTGTCAGATTTCCTGCTCTGACCTCGTCTAAATCGAATTCCTGGCTTGCCCCATCTAAAAGCTCCAGTTCCTCACTTAGTTTCTCATACAAATCAAGACCCATATGTTCGATTAATTCGTCATGATTCTTCTCATCAAAATCGATTCTGCTTGTCTCTACCTGTTTCTGACCATTCATTGCAGCCTTGAAGGTCGTGACACAATTGATTTTTCTCTCATATACCCCTTTAAAACTTTTTCCCGAACCGATTGGCCAGTTGATCGGGCAAGTACTGATACCGAGAACATTTTCAATATCATCCAGCAAATCAAACGGATCATTTGCTTCCCGATCCATCTTATTGATAAAAGTAAAGATTGGTATATGCCTTAACACACATACCTTAAACAGTTTAATTGTCTGCTTTTCCACACCCTTTGACGCATCGATGACCATTACTGCCGAATCCGCAGCCATCAGAGTTCTGTACGTATCTTCCGAGAAATCTTCATGTCCCGGTGTATCAAGAATATTGATACAGTATCCATCATAATTAAACTGCATAACAGAAGATGTAACCGAAATACCTCTCTCTTTTTCAATCTCCATCCAGTCAGAAACTGCATGCTTTGCTGTTTTCTTTCCTTTTACAGATCCGGCAAGATTGATTGCTTTTCCGTATAACAAAAATTTTTCTGTAAGCGTAGTCTTACCGGCATCCGGATGCGATATAATCGCAAAAGTCCTTCTTTTCTTAATCTCTGCATTGATATCAGACATGAAATTCTCTCCTTCTCAATTGTTTTCTTCATAGATTATATTGTTATATTACAGGTGTAAAGATGCACCGTTATCATTCACTGATGCGCTACCTGTACACTAGCTCTATCACTCAAACTAGTATATAGTATCATAATTTAGGATTTATGGCAATTTTTTTGTTATTCTAAATTTTTTCTAAACTTTTTTCAATTAATTTCGTATATTTTATTGACACATCGTCAAAATATTGGCATAATGTAGTTATGAAAACTATTTTGTACCGTGCGCTGACTGGTACATATTCATTTAAGAAATAAAATAGTTTATTTTTTTAGGTTTAATATGGTACAAATAGCGTATTTTTGTATCACATATAGATTAGATTATTAATTTGCTTATTCAGCGCAGAAAGAGGACTATTTATGAACAACTATATTATTACCAGTGATGCTACATGTGATCTTCCTGATGAATATATATCAGAACATAATATTGATATCATTCCTATTTATTATACATTGGACAATGAGACAATTTATGGCGATGAAATCAAACTTCCACCGCAGGAGTTTTACAATAAGATGAGAGAGGGAATGATGCCTACTACGATGGCAATCAACCCGGAAACTGCTACTAAACACTTAAGAAAGCATTTAGAGGATGGTTTCGATGTTCTTCACATTTCCTTCTCTTCCAGTCTTTCTAGCAGCTGTGACACATCTATGTTGGTTGCCAATGAATTAGCAGAAGAGTTTCCAGATCGAAAGATCATTGTTGTCGATTCAAAATCTGCTACATTAGGTCAGGGACTTTTGGTCTGCAAAGCTATAGAGAACCAGAAAAAAGGGATGAGTTTTGAAGATAATGCAAAATGGCTTGAAGAGCATGTGCCTCATGTATGCCAGCAGCTTACAGTTGATGATCTAAATCATTTATATAGAGGAGGCAGATTATCAAGAACTTCTGCTATTGTAGGTACCATTATCAGTGTAAAACCTATTATCCATATTGATAATGATGGTAAATTAGCTTCTGTCAACAGTGTGCGTGGTCGTAAAAAATCTTTAAATACTCTTATTGACAATATGACAGAAAATATCAAAGGGTTTGACAATGATACCGTTTTCATCTCACATGGTGACTGCTATGAAGATGCGAAGTATGTAGCTGATCAGATTAAGGAGCGTTTTGGAATCGAAAATGCAATGATCAACTTTGCCAGTCCTGTTATTGGTTCCCATACAGGTCCGGGATTTCTCTTTGTCAGCTATTTAGCAAAAGAACGATAATCGTCTCAGTGCCGGCAGCATTAATGAAAATGTTTTTTCTTCTATTTTTTAACAATATTCTAAAAAGAGAATTTGCCAAATCTATTGGCAAATTCTCTTTTGTTTTATATAATGAAATATATCTATTTCGTTTTAAAAATAATATCAATAGGTAATATCAACAATGAAAGGAAGATGCAAAATGCCAAATCAAAAAAAAGTTTCCGATGATGCTTTTCATGACATAAAAGATCTGTTTTTAAATCTGGTCTATAAACTCTCATCCAAAACAGATTATTCTGATGTTTCTATTCTTGTTGAAAAGTCGTTTGGAAAGAATTATCGAGTATCCAAATCCGGTACAATTATCAAAGATAATGCTTTTGCAACAAACGGAGCAGTGATAAGACTTCTGTCACCGAAGGGACTGTATGAATATTCTTTTAATGATTTTTCAAAGGAATTCATAGAATCGATTCCCCAAAAGATTCATGACAAGATTCTTCATATTTCTAATCCATCAAAGAATCAATCTCATCCCTATAAAAACTATTTTCATAATGTGGACTGCAGAAATGACAATACCATTTGTTTTAACAAATCCACCTCATATTATGTAAATCCTGAAAATTTGTCTACTGAAAAAATTACACAAATTCTCACCGGAATACACCAAAATGCCATGAACTATGATGATAAAATCATCGACTGTGTATGCATTTATCAGTATCTGACAATTCACAAATTGTATCTGTCAAGTACAAAAGATTTACAGCAGAATATCATGTGGTCCAGTGGTGTGATTCAGCCACTTGCTTCGGATGGTGAAAAAACCTATCATTATTATCAGTCATTTTCAAAACTTGGCGGTGCAGAATTATTAGATGAGATGCAGTCTGATCTCTCAGAGTCATGCAAAAATGCAATCGATTTATTAGGCAGTACCCCTCCTCCGTCAGGCACTTATGATGTAATCTGTATGCCTGATGTCACAGGACTCATTGCACATGAAGCATTTGGTCACGGTGTTGAAATGGATATGTTCGTGAAAGACCGCGCACTTGCTAAGAATTATATCGGCACCCAGATTGCCTCTCCACTAGTTACAATGCATGACAATGCCTCCACCTGTCATCAGACAGCGACATATTTCTTTGATGATGAAGGCACAATTTCTAATGATACTGTGATTATCGACAAAGGAATTTTAAAATGTGGTATCAACGACTTACTCAGTGCTGAGATTTTATCTGTCTCTCCAACCGGCAATGGGCGACGTGAATCTTATGAGCGAAAAGCTTACACCAGAATGACAAATACTTATTTTGAAGCAGGTGAAAGCAAATTGGAAGATATGATTGCTTCCATTGATTATGGTATCCTGCTTGAAAATGGTTCGAGTGGAATGGAAGATCCAAAAAACTGGGGAATTCAATGTATGGTAAATATCGGGCGTGAAATAAAAGACGGTAAACTGACAGGCAAAATTTTTTCACCCATCTGTCTCTCAGGCTATGTTCCTGATTTACTGAAATCGATTTCTATGGTGTCAACTGAACTGAAACTTAGCGGAAGCGGTTATTGCGGAAAAGGATACAAAGAATGGGTGAAAGTCTCTGATGGCGGTGCCGCAATCAAAGCAAAAGTTTCTATTTCATAATGATTATTAGTCAAATTGGAGGTAGATTACTATGAACACTACAAATAATCCCACAGGTCAATTACTGATGGACAGAGTTTTAAAATGCATATCCGATAATGATATTCAGAATTATGCTTTATACAATACAACTACAGAGACAGAAGAAAAGTTTTTTATCAAACAGGAATGTACATTTGACAGAAACAAACAAACCACGAAATGTGAAGTAACCATTTACCGTGATTTTGAGATTGATGAAAAAAAATACCGTGGCAGTTCCTCCTTTGTTGCTGACTTAAGCATGAGTGAAAAAGAACTTGATCATAAAATAAAAGATGCCTGCTCTTCTTCTTTGTATGTAAAGAATCCATACTATCCCCTGCCTGCCGGCAACAGAATGGAAACGGATTCTGATGGCGACAAATCTTCTAAGCACGATATGGTAACTTGCGCTGATGATCACTCTTCAGGAAACACTGCCGTGTCTGAAGACAATTGTTATACTGCAGGTAATCTTGCGGAATTTGTATTCCAAAATGATGTGACTGAAGATGTATTTATTAATTCCTTAGAAATTTTTGTAACGAAACAATCCGTCCACATTATTAATTCAAATGGAATCAATGTTTCCTACAATACGATTACCTATTCAGGCGAATTTGTTGTTCAGGCAAAACTTGCGAATGATGTAGAATTATACCATGATTTCAAATACTCTTCTCTTGATGATGATGATATTCCTTCTTCATTATCAAAACTTGTAAGTGACCACTTAAATGCTGTGAAAGACCGGGCAAATGCCATACCAATTACAAAATTGCAATCTGATTCGGAACCATTTTTTGTCAATAGAGTGATTTTAGAAGGCGATTCCGTTTATGAATTGTTTCGCTATTATCTTTACAGAACAGATGCTTCCATGGTTTATCCCGGATATTCACATTATAAGATTGGAGATTCCTGTGCTTGCAGCAATGCACAACCAATTACAATCACTTTGAATCCCAAAGTACCATACTCTCCGGAAGGAATCAGGCTCTTAAACCTTCCACTGATTTCGGAGAATACGATCCGGTATTTGACAGGAGATGCCCGCTTTTCCTTTTACCTTGGCATACCGGCATCCGGCACTTACGAATCCTACCAAATGGAATGTGGAAGTACATCGATTGATGAGATGGAAAAAGAACCTTATCTGAAAATTGTCAGTTTTTCTGATTTTCAAATGGATGAGTTTACCGGTGGGTTCGGTGGAGAATACAGACTCGCCTACTATTTTGATGGAACAAAAACCATTCCTGTCACTAATGGTTCCATCAGCGGAAATATTCTGGATGTGATAGAGAATATGATATTTTCAAGTGAAAAACAGACTTCCTATTATTTTGATGGACCACTTGCTATTTCTTATCAGAAAATATAGCATTTGCATGGCGTGTGCATGAAAAAAGAAGCCATATCATAATCGATATGGCTTCTTTTTGTTAACTTAATATTGATAATCTATTCAAATTGAAATCTAATTAAGCTTTCCAAATCTCTTTTGCGTAATCAAGGATTGTTCTGTCTGAAGAGAATTTACCTGCGTTTGCTGTATTCATAAAGCACTTCTTAGCAAATGCCTCAGCATCAGAGTAATCTTTGTTCACTCTCAATTTTGTATCAACATATGATGGGAAGTCTTCTAATAAGAAGTACTGATCTGCTTTCTCCCATGGTTTACTTTCAAATAATGACTTGTACAACTCTTTGAATAATCCTGTACCATCATCACTTAAAGTACCATTAATCAATGTATCAACAACTCTCTTGATTCTTGGGTTTGACTCATAAATCTTCTTTGGATTATATGAATCTTTGAGTTTCTCAAGTTCTTCTACTGTTGCGCCAAAGATATAGTTGTTCTCTTCGCCAGCTTCCTCAACAATTTCGATATTAGCACCATCGAGTGTACCAAGTGTAACAGCACCGTTTAACATGAATTTCATGTTACTTGTTCCTGATGCTTCTTTACCAGCTGTTGAAATCTGCTCTGAAACATCTGCAGCCGGAATAATCTTTTCAGCGTAAGATACACAGTAGTTAGAAACGAATACAACCTGTAACTTATCATTCACTTCAGGATCATTAGCAATCATCTTAGAAATTTCATTGATAAACTTAATAATACCCTTTGCTCTGGCATATCCAGGAGCTGCTTTTGCGCCAAAGATAAATACTGTTGGATTGAAGTCTTTGATACTGCCATCTTTTAATCCATAATAGATATCAAGAATTGAGAACGCATTCAATAACTGACGTTTGTACTCATGTAATCTCTTAACCTGGATATCAAAGATAAAGTCAGGATTCACATCGATTCCTTCTTTTTCTTTGATATAAGCAGCAAGCTGTGCTTTCTTCACTTTCTTAATAGCGGCATATTCTTTGATTACTTTCTTCTTATCCTTGAACTCCTCTAATTTCTTGAGCTCGTCTAAATTCGTAATCCATCCATCGCCAATCTTATCTGTAATGAAGCTTGCAAGTTCCTGATTGGCAAGTGCAAGCCATCTTCTCTGAGTAATACCATTTGTCTTATTGTTGAAACGCTCTGGATAAATCGCATTCCACTCTTTTAGTTCTACATCTTTTAAGAGATCTGTATGGATCTGTGCAACACCATTTGTTGAATGACTTGCAAAGATTGCCATTCTTGCCATATGGATAATGAACCACTCTTTGTTGTCATCATAAGGATTATCGATAATCTGATACTTATGAAGCTCATCCTCTTTCACACCAAGCTTCTTCACTTCTTTTAATAATGCATCATTAACCTTAATCACATATTTGAAAACATCAGGAAGAACTGACTTGAAGAGTTTAACACTCCATTTTTCAAGAGCTTCTGCCAATATTGTATGATTAGTATAAGCAAATACCTTTTTACAGATTTCTAATGCATCATCAAATGCCATTCCTTCATTTTCTACCAAGAGACGGCACAATTCAGGAATTGAAACAACCGGATGTGTATCATTTAACTGGATTGCATACTCTTTTGATAATTTTGAGAAATCATCTCCATGTTTTTCTTTATATTTCTTTAATACATCCTGCAAAGATGCACTTGAGAAGAAATACTGCTGTTTTAATCTTAATTTCTTACCGGCATCTGTAGAATCATTCGGATACAATACACTTGTAATAGCTTCTGCTTCATTCTTTTCTTTTACAGACTTTTCATATTTCTGCTCATTGAATAAGTCAAAGTTAAACTCTTCAATCGGCTCTGCCTGCCACAATCTGAGTGTATTAATCTTCTTTGCGCCATATCCGATCACCGGTGTATCATATGGTACTGCCCAGACTGACTGTCCTTTGAAGTCGATTTTTACTTTATCTTCTTCTCTTCTTACTGACCATGGATCACCAAATTTTGTCCAGTTATCTGCTGTTTCCTTCTGGAAACCATTTTCAAAATACTGTTTAAAAATACCATAACGATATCTGATACCATAACCATTCACAGTAACGTTCTGAGTTGCAGCTGAATCAAGGAAACATGCAGCAAGACGACCTAAACCTCCATTACCAAGGGCATTGTCTTCAATATCCTCAAATACTTTGATATCAATACCGTTGTCAGAAAAGAGCTGTGATAACTCGTCCATCAATCCAAGGTTTAAAAGATTGTCATATACCAGTCTTCCTACAAGGAACTCAGCAGAAAGATAACATACCTTTTTCTTCTTTGTGTCCCATGACCATTTTTTAGCAATACTCTTCATGGCTGCCTTTGATACCGCATTATAAAGTTCTACTGTTGTAGCATCCTTTAATGTCTTGTTGTAATCAAGGTCTAAAATAGTCACAATGTTCTTTGTAAATGTACTCATTACTCTTTTTTTCTCCTATTCTATTTATTTATATTTTCCATCATAATAGATGATTAAATAATTATCTCGCATAAAACTCTGCAAGTCGTTTTAACTCTTTTGCTTTCTTTTTCGTAAGCGCTCCCTTTGTCAGTCTCCACTTCCAGTTATCACCAACTGTTGATGGTGTATTCATTCTTGATTCATTACCAATTTCAAGAATATCCTGTATCTGGAAAATTGCGATTGCAGAAACACTTGCATAAGCTGCTCTTAAAACTGCTGCGGGAATATCATTCTTATTATCCACACCGAGATATTCATAAGCATATTTTAATTCTGATGCTTTCTTAGCATTAAAGAAACCTGCAACTGTCTCATTATCATGAGTTCCACCGTATACGAGTGAATTAGGTTTATAATTATGAGGTAAGTGAGAATTATCAGGAGAACCATCAAATGCAAATTCAATGATATTCATTCCCGGATAACCTGTCTTTGCAAGCAATTCTCTTACAGCCGGACTGACAACTCCTAAATCTTCTGCAATGATCTTTGTATCTCCGATGGCACTATCAATGGCATCTGTGAGTTTCTTGCCAGGACCTTCTCTCCATACACCTTCTTTTGCATTATTGCAGTCTGCCTTAATCGAATAATAATTCACAACACCGATAAAGTGATCAATTCTTATGTAATCATATAATTTTGAATTGCTGGCCATTCTCTGTTTCCACCATTCAAATCCCTGTCTTTCCATCTCCGGCCAATTGTATAACGGATTTCCCCAAAGCTGACCGTCCTCAGAAAATGCATCCGGTGGAACACCTGCAACGTTAACCTGTTTAAAATCTTCATCCAATTCAAATAATTCCTTATGTGCCCAGACATCGGCACTGTCCATCGCAACATAGATTGGAATATCTCCAATCATTTCTACGCCCTGCTCATTAGCATATTTTCTAAGATTATTCCATTGCTCAAAAAACTTATACTGACAGAATTTCCAAAAAGCAATATCACCTGAAAATTCATTACGATATCTGTCAATCGCTTCAGGCTGTCTGGCCTTAATATCATAATCCCATGTTGCCCATTCGTTATTATCAAAATGGAACTTTACAGCCATATATAAACTGTAATCATCAAGCCAGTATGAGTTTTCCTGCTCAAACTGTCTGTATGCATCCTCATTCGCATAATTGCTATTTTCGAATGCCATTCTTAAGATCTCAAATCTTGAATTGTACACTGTCGCATAATCAACATACTCGGCATTGTCACCCCACGGAAATTTCTTAATCTGTGATTTCGTGATCAGACCCTCTTCAACGAGATAATCTAAATCAATAAAATACGGATTACCGGCAAAAGCCGAAAACGACTGGTATGGACTGTCACCATAACTAGTCGGACCTACCGGAAGAACCTGCCAATACTTCTGACCTGCTTCAACCAAATAATCGACAAACTTATACGCTTCCTTGCCTAGAGTACCAATTCCATACGGTGATGGTAAACTGCTTATCGGTAATAAAAGCCCGGCTCCACGCTTTAATGTGTTGTCTTTCTTTTCATTCATGTCAGCCATTTCTTCACCTCTTTATATAGTTTATATAAAATTCGAAATACAAATTTATTTTATCATTTACGCATATATGCGTCAAGATATTATTTGCTTTTCATGCATGTTTTTTGCATATTTTCGCATTTTTTTCCCGATTATATTTCGAATTTTTATTCAAAAATAATCCCATGTTTTATTACGAACCTATTTTTCCATTTGCCAATTTTTCTGACAGATATGGTGTAGTGAGTTCTCTTGAAAAAATATACATATTTTCATCAGATTCTCCCTTCTTACATTCCAGACTCTGCAGAATATGAACTGTTTTTGCATTAATGATTTTCATCAAATCGGTATCTTCTTTGTAATCATGTACAACCATATACGGTCTTGGATGGAAATTATATGTGTAATGATTATCCAGTGTCAACCAGATAAAACCGCCGATAATAATATCTTCAAGCATATTATTGGCACAAGGATCCAGATCTTTTGGGTCAAACATATCAAAGGACATTCTGATATGCTTTGCCAGTTTTGAATAATTCGGGTCATGGTTAAATCTCATTGCGCCAATCAGTTGTCTTGTCGATCTGTTATAGATGTTAAGGTAAATCGTCGGCACATTATGATTATCCTTTCTGTCAATCTCCTGCACTGTAAAAAACACATTTCCTAAATGTTGTAACATTAAAACTACCTCCTTTTTTATTGTTTTTCTACAATTTCTAAAGCATTTTTATAAATAGAATTTTCAGGCACGTATCCTCTTACCATAGAAAGAGGATACACATTGGAATTCTTTCCGATTACGGTTCCGGGATTCAGAACACTGTTGCATCCGATCTCAACATTGCTGCCAAGAATTGCCCCCAGTTTTTTAAGCCCTGTCTCAATTTTTTCACCATTTACTTTAACGGACACAAGCGATTTATCTGATTTCAGATTGGATGTGATCGAGCCGGCACCCATATGAGATTTGTAGGATAAAATGGAATTACCTACATAATTGTAATGTGGTGTCTGGACATGATTAAACAGAATACTGCTTTTAATCTCTGTCGAATTTCCAACCACAGTATTTTTACCAATTACAGCAGAACCTCTGATAAAGGCACAATGTCTGATTTCGGCATTTTCATCCACAATTAACGGTCCGTTTAATAGAGCTGTCGGTGCCACCTTTGCAGATTTTGCAACCCATATATTCTCTCCCCTGTACTCAAAAACTTCTTCTGAAAGTGTTTTCCCAAGAGCAATAATCTTCTCATCAAGTGTTTCAAACACTTCCCATGGATAACTAAGTCCCTCAAAAAAAACTTTCGCAATTGTCTCATCTAACTGTAATAAAGATGAAATCTTCAATTCACTCATTTCTTGATTCAATCCTTCCATATTCATCTTCCATTCTTCCATATTTTTATGATATCACTTATGACCCCAACATCACATTTTATTCGACTGTAACAGACTTTGCAAGATTTCTTGGCTGGTCTACATCGCATCCTTTGAGAACTGCCGTATAATATGCGATATACTGCATAGGAATCGCTGCAAGCATTGGCATAAGCATATCTTCCATCTTTGGAATCTGAATCAGATGATTGGCAGCATCTTTTCCAATCTCTACATCATCCGTGCAGATTACTACCACTTTTGCCCCTCTCGCTTTTACTTCTTTCACATTGCTAATCGTCTTTTCGAGCAGACTGCTCTGTGTGGCAACTGCAATCACAGGCATTTCATCTGTCACTAGTGAAATCGTTCCATGCTTTAACTCACCTGCTGCATAAGATTCTGAATGTATGTAAGAAATCTCTTTCAGCTTCAAAGAACCTTCCATACTGAGGGCATAATCAAGACCTCTTCCTATGTACAAAAGACTTTCTGCATTGATCAGTCTTGATGCGATGAACTGGCATCTCTCTTTCAGCTCAAGAACTTCATTTAATCGTTCAGGAATATCCGATAAACTCTTCGTAAGCTCCATGCATCTTTCTTTGCTGATTGCTCCCTTCGCATAGGCAAGTTCAAATGCAAGCAGATACATGACACTTAACTGCACACTATAAGCCTTTGTGGAAGCGACAGAAATCTCCGGACCTGCATGTGTGTAGATCACAACATCTGCCTCCCTTGCAATCCTTGAGCCTTTGACATTGACAATAGCAAGTGTAGTGGCACCTCTCTCCTTTGCCAATTCAAGCGCTGCAGCTGTATCGGCTGTCTCTCCTGACTGTGATACTAAAATCACCAAATCATCTTTCTCAATCAAAGGATCTCTATATCGGAACTCAGACGCAATATCCACAGTCACTTCTACTCTTGCGAGTTTTTCTATAATATATTTTCCAACGAGTCCTGCATGCATGGCGGTTCCACATGCTACAACAAAGATCCTTCTGTAATTCTTAAGCATCTCCATCGTCAGTCCGCTCTCTTCAAGATATGGCATTCCATCCTGTATCCTTGGAGCAATGGTAGTCTTGATCGCCGTTGGCTGCTCATTGATTTCCTTCAGCATAAAATGCTCATATCCGCCTTTTTCAGCAGCATCCGCATCCCAGTCAGCCGTCAGAATTTCTTTTTCAATTGTTTCTTCCTCTGTATTATAAATCTTAACTTCTTTTGCTGTAATCACCGCAATCTCACCATGCTCTAACAGATAGTAATCCTTGGTATACTTTAAGATCGGCGTCATATCAGATGCTATAAAATTCTCATTTTTTCCAAGTCCCACGATCAAAGGGCTTTCTTTTCTGACAGCAAATATCGTATTCGGAAAATCACGAAAAAGAATACCAAGCGCATAAGAACCATTCACTTTATCAATCATCTTGCCGATTGTTTTAATCGGGTTTCCATCATAATAATAATCTAACATCTTTGCTACAGTTTCTGTGTCAGTTTCACTCTCAAAACCATATCCCTGAGAAATCAAGAAATCCTTAATCTGCTTATAATTCTCAATAATTCCATTGTGAACAATGGTCACGCGTTTATTCCCATGAGGATGTGAATTGATATCAGATGGTTCACCATGGGTTGCCCAACGTGTGTGACCTATACCGCAATGACCATGCGGCTTCTTGCCATTTTCCATCTTTTTTTCCAAATCCACCAGTTTTCCTTTGGATTTTTCAACAGCGATTTTTCCATTCTGAAATACGGCAATTCCTGCCGAATCATATCCTCTATATTCAAGTCGTTTAAGACCGTCCACCAATATGTCAGCACACTCTTGTTCTCCGACATATCCAACGATACCACACATAACGAAATCCTCCTTTACCTAAAGCTTCTATTCATTTTTTAGATTTATTATTTTGATTTAACATAGTTTTTTGCCACTTCGTCAAATCTTCGTTTCAATTCAACATGTTTGTCAGAATTCATCACAGCAATTGTTCTTCTGCTCACGAAACCTTCAAGCTTTTCCATATATTCATCCGATGTAATTTTCCCATCTGCCACATAGGTAAGTCCTTTTTCCCAACTTGCCGTAAGTTCCGGATTCAAAAGATGCGTAATAGAAACATCCACTACTTCAAAAACAAACTCTCCATACTGGGTAGGTGTAATAATCTGTGTTGTTTTATTAAGCGAAAGATATTTGATATGAAATAGCTTTTTCAAAATCTCAGCTCTCGTGGCACTCGTTCCTATTCCACTGCCTTTCATCTGTGCCCGAAGCTCCTCATCTTCAATAAGCTGCCCTGCACTCTCCATTGCAAGAATAATGGAACCCGAATTATATCTTTTTGGAGGTGAAGTTTTTCCCTCTTTTATATTTAATTCACTGCATATAAGTTTATCATTTTTCTTAATCTTTTTCAATATATTTATGGATTCCTCATCCAGCATTTTATCATTTATTCCCGCTTCATTTATGCTATTTCCACTATTCGGTTTTTCATTGTCTGATGTGTTTTTTTTGAATTGATCCTGTAGCTTTTCCTGACCATCGTTTTTATTCTTTATAAAAGAATACTTTGAAACCTTAAGATAACCGTCATCAATTTTCACCTTAAACGACGCAAAAAAAGTTTCTTCAAAGTTTTGCCCGTCACTCTTTTCTGATCTGACAGGCATCGTCAGTTTTAATCCAAGTTTTTGGTACCTCGCAGGAGGATAAAAAATAGCAACAAATCTTCTTGCGATTACCTCATAGACTTTTATATGAAGCGGACTCATATTTTTCAATTGATTAAATCCCTGACCGGTTGGAATAATCGCATAATGGTCTGTAATCTGTTTATCATTCACATACCTTGTCTTTGCAATCTCCTTATACGACCCATTTTCAAGAATCTCCTTGCAGAAATCTGCCACATAGTTAAAGTGTAACAGACCATTTAAGTTTTTATCAATTTCCTTTGCAACAGCACTAGATAACACTCTTGCGTCTGTTCTCGGATATGTCACTGCCTTTTTCTCATACAGTTCCTGAACGATTTTTAAAGTTTCATCCGGACTGATCTTAAATAGCTTTGAACATTCATTTTGTAATTCTGCAAGATTGTATAAAAGCGGCGGATTCTTCTTTTCAACTTTTTTCTCCACACTTTCTACCGTCATTTCATTTCCCGCCTGTTTCAAAAGACGGATGAGTTCTTTTGCATGTTCTTCTTTTTTAAAACCATTCTCTTTATATAAATATGGCGATTCAAAATATTTAGACTTATTATTTACACGCCATTCTGCATCGAATCCAAAGGAATCTGAGCATTTCACTCCCGCAATTACCCTATAAAATGACGTCTCCACAAAGGAACGGATTTCCCTTTCTCTCCTGACAACCATACCCAGTACGCACGTCATCACTCTTCCGACGGATAGTACTGATTTATCATTTCTTAAATAATTTGATATATGGTTTCCATATCTGAGTGTAAGCACTCTGGAAAAATTAATTCCCATCAAATAATCTTCCTTTGCCCTTAAGTAAGCTGCATCCGATAAATGATCATACTCTGATAAATCTTTCGCAGTCTTAATTCCTTTTAATATTTCCTCTTCTGTCTGTGAATCAATCCATACCCTCTTTCTGTTTTTCCCCTTCACTCCTGCCATCTGTTCCACAAGTCTGTAAATATATTCTCCCTCACGTCCTGAGTCGGTACAGACATAAATCGTATCCACATCACTTCTGTTCAGTATTTTTTTGACAATTCCAAACTGTTTTTTGACGTTATCGATTACCTCATACTTCCACTCCTTTGGCAAAAATGGCAGAGTAGAAAAACTCCATCTTTTCAATGCCGGATCATACACCTCGGGATAACTCATTGTCACTAAGTGTCCAACGCACCATGTCACAATTCCTTTGTCATTTTCTATATATCCATCAGTCTGTTTTCCGGATATCCCCAGTGCTTTAGCAAATTCCCTTGCCACACTCGGCTTTTCCGCAATATATACTGATTTTCCCATATATTCAACTCTCTTTCTAAAAAATTCTATTGATTTGCATTATGCCTGTTCATCTAATGTCAGACCATATGCTTCCAAGAAATGCTCCATAAAATAATCTGCCTCTTTGCATCCAAGCTTTTTGATGGCAATCATTGTCGCTTTCTCTGCCTCTAAAAAATCCTGGTTTCCCATCTTTTTTTCCTCTACACACTTAATCAGAGCAGATAATTTATCTGCTGCTTTTACAAGAATCCTGTATTCATCTTCAATTTCATTTTCTTTTAATATCTCAGAATAGATGTCCCGCATCTTTTCCGGAAGTGAATACAGAAGTTTCCTAATGGCCGCCGCTTCCACTGCATCATAGGACTCCTTTATTTCAGGAGCAAAGTATTTGACCGGAGTCGGAAGATCCCCTGTAATAATCTCCGGAACATCATGATACATTGCATAAACAGCCACCCGGTCCGGGTTAAGATCTCCTTCAAAATATACATTATTAATCACAGCCAGGGCATGTGCGATCATCCCTGTTTCAAGACTGTGTTCTGCGATATTCTCCTGAATCGTATTTCTCATAAGCCCCCATCTGTTAATATATTTCATACGCGACAGCATGGCAAAAAATTTGTTTTCTTTTTCACTCATTATTGTTTCCCTTTCTGTTAACGATGTTCTTATTGATACCTTCAAAAACTTGTTAAATTATATCATTTTAAGGAAAAGTTATCAACCGGTTATCCAATAAAGGTTTGGAGCAAAATAAAATAACCTCACAGGTTGATTTTTCAATCATCACCTGTGAGATTATTTTATTTTCATCAATAATGTTTTGAATCTTATTCTTTTATTGGCCTCTGCCACCCACTTGTCCGTGGCCTCCCATGTTGCCGTTTTCACCGCCAAAGCCCATACCGCTCACTTCACTATAGTACAAACTTGAAGTAAAATCTGCAGCAGCTGTGTTAGAACCTGCTGATATGGTATAGGAACTTCCCTGTTTTAGATCTGGAGATGAGTATACAACACATTCAAAATTCTTAGAAGTCGTAAAACTGAACCCTGATCCATCTTCAGCCTTGATTTCAGTTCCACTGGTTCCTGAAAGTCTGACAAGCGCTGAACATTGTGTTCCATCATTAAAGTTGACTGCCATACCTGATGAACCAATGGCCAATACAACACCACCTGTAATACTTGCTACACAGTCAGAGCTATCACCGATATCAAGTGCACCATTATCATTTCCGGTAGGACCTTCAACGATTGTAACACCACCTGTAATATAGATAGAACCATTAGAATCCAGCCCGTCTCCTGTTGAATTGACATACAGATTTCCACCGCTGATCGTAAGAGAGGCATCTGTGGAAGCACCGCCCCAAGGACCTGCTTCATTGGAACCGGAATCGGAACCTCCTGCCGTGTTAATACCATCATCACTGGCAACTACGCTGATGTTTCCACCACTAATCTCAACGTAGTTTGCTTCAAGTCCTTCATAAGATTTTGTAATATTCACTTCTCCATCAGCAATCTTCAAGTAAGAATTAGCAGAAATACCATCATCACTTGTCGAAAGATTAATTGTACCGGAAGTAATATTGACATCCGCATTTCCATGAATTGCATCATCTGCACTCGATACCGAAACCTGTGCACCGGCCATTTCTATATTTCCATCACATTTGATTCCTTTCTGTGATGTTGAATCATTCTTGGAATTACCGGAACCGCCACCTGATGTGATCTCAACTGTACCACTTGCCAGTTTGATAAAACCTGTAAATACATCGGTATTTTCACCGATCACAGCAATTCCATCATATCCGGCATTAATTGTCATGTTCGCATCCTGCGAATACAAAAAGCTGTCACCTGAATCATTTGTCACCTGGATTCCATCATGTCCTGAATTGATAGTAAGAGCTCCTCCTCCAATTCTTAACGAATCCGAAGACTTAATTCCAATGGAATCTGCATTAATGGTAATCGATGAACCTGTAATCTTCATATCATCCTTGCAGACAATACCATGAAGAGATGAGTTAATATTCATACTGCCTGTTCCATTCACTGTTATATCATCTTTTGCAAAAATAGCGCCATCTACACCTGAATCAGAGGAAGCACCGGTAAAAGTAAGATGATTTTCACCTACACTCTGTATGACAAGTTTGTCACAGGCTTCCACATCAATACATGCCAGATACGAATTTGTCATCTCGACATTGTCAAGGACAAGGTAAATATTTCCTGACTTATTATCATCATTAATCACGATTGACACATCTTGTGATGAACCTGTTACTCTGTAAGTCCCCTTTGATGTAATTGTCACTACACTACCGGAACTTCCTCTTGAAGTATCGGAAATTGTACCCTCATTTCCGGATAACGTAATGGTTGCATTCGGTTCTTCCGATTCCACATCTTTAAAATCTCCATCTGCAAAATACTCCGATGCATCATCAGTATTCGTTTCAGTATTGCTGCTACTCTGACCTGTGGAATTACCGGAATTGTTTGTTGATGATACGTTCGAATCATTTGAAGAAGTGCTGCCATCTGAGCTGCCACTCTTTCCACATGCACTACATCCCACCGCCATCGCAACAGTTAAAGCAATCGCTAACACTTTATTAGTTATGACTTTTTTTCTCATTATTTCTGTCCTCCTATCTTCTTTCCATTATTCAAAACGCTTGGACTGTTTGCCTTTTTTAAAGCTGGTTTGTATCTTCCACATACGGAAGGATTGATATCTCAAGATTTCCATTTTTCGTTCTAAGCTCATCGATGAAAGCTTTCTCTTCGTTTTGCTCTTTCATCTGAATCTTGTAAGAAAGTCTGAACATAGAACCCATACCCGTTGTCTTTACTCCTGTACTTTCATACGATTTAAGATAATGTGCAAAGATGTCATTGAATGCATCCGAATACTCTAACGATTCCGGTATTGTAATCTTTAGCAGTTTATCCTGCGCCATTCCTTTGTGCTCAAAAATTGGAACTACGGATAATAGTGTGAAAATCACTGCCAGACAGATTAATATGATGACACCATAACCAAGATATCCCATACCAAACGCAATTCCGGAACTCATAGCAACTAAAATAGCTGCAATCTCATCAGAACTTCCCTGTGCACTTCGAAAACGAATCAATCCAAACGCTCCACCGATTGCAACTCCTGCTCCGATATTACCGTTGACAAATGTGATCACAGCAGCCACAACAAACGGAATAATGGCTACAACGGTAAAAAACCTTTTCTTTGAAATAATTCTAAAAGACATTAGCCATGCATAAATAAAACCCGAAACTAACGCTACCCCTGCCATGGCAAAAAACTGTGATGGCGTTACTATTGCTGAATAAATTGAATCAAACATAATCTTCTTTTCCTTTCCAATATACTTTTTTTATGTACCCAGAAGCTGCTTTTTATATGCTGCGCCAACCTTAGAAAAACTTGTCTTATAAATTTTTCCTTCTGTTAAAATCTTTGTCAGCCAAAGCGGCATTGCTTCCTGTACCTTAACTTCCAGGATCGTATATCCCTCATCAAGCAATGAGATCCCTTCCATGGAATATGTCAAATCCAGATGTTCCATACGGTATCTGGGATTGTGGTCAATCGTCAGTCTCAAATCTCCACCAGGTTCATAATAAGCGATTCGATCATAAATAATAATGGAAGCAGGTGACAGCTCAGGATAATAATCCCTAAAAGTGGTGATTTCTCTGTTAATCTGTCCCCCTGCACAAATATCACCTTCTCCGTCAAAAAACTTCTTCACTAACGGAATCGTTGACTGAACTCTTCTTTTATAAACGATTCCATATGCTTTTCGTTTCAGTTCCAAAAAAACCGGTGAATCTTCTGAAGCAAGTCCATAGGAACGAAGTCGAATTTTTTCTTTGAACAATGGTTTTTCAATAGAAGTCCTGATCAATTGAAAATTCGCAGTATCATAATATATGGAAGCAATCGAAGAGAGACCATACGCATCTTCCTTCATATGTCCTTCTATACTCTTTTTGAAATACTCTGTCTGCTTAGGACTTAAAATATACTTAAGTTCGTACCTTTTCATTACAACAATTGGTCCTGTGGAAGCTCCCATAAAATCACCTCCTATCTTTACAAGTCAATCTGCAAAATAAAACTTCCATTGTTTACTCTTGCACTGACTCTGCCATTGTGTGCTTTAATAATATCCTTCACATAGGATAAACCAAGTCCTACACCCTCTTTTTCTTTTGCATTTTCTAATGTTGAAAATCTGTCGAAAACCTGATCAACGCTTCCATTCAAAAGATTGGTATCATTCATTTGTCTGATGGTCACTCTGTCATTCTTTTGATCAAGAGAGAATGTGACATTGGAAATTGCAAATTTAAGTGAATTATCAATCAGTTCGTTTAATACGTTTTTGATTGCAGCTTCATCACCATTAAGGATAATATCCGGTTCAATCTCAAATTCAATTGCGATATTTTTATCTTTAAATTTCTTCTTGTTATAATCAATTGCATAATTGAAGAGGTTGGAAAGATTGACTTCAGATACTGTCATATTCTTTTCATTGAAAATGGATAATGATCCTAAGTTTTTCACAAGCTTCGTCATCTTTTTAACCTGCCTGTTAATCGATTTCGTATATTCAGACGGACCGTTTTCTTTTTCTATAATTTCTGTATTGGCGTTAATGATGGTTAACGGCATTTTAAAATCATTCTCAACATTTGCTATGAATTTCTTCTGCTTTCTGTCAGCTTCTTCTAATGGTTTGAAAAGTTTTTTGCCAACCATTCTAAGCAGAATAAAACTAAGAATCAGAACAATCAGCTCACCACATGCTGAAATGATGAGGATTCTGTATGCAGAAAGCAGTTCCCGTCCCTGGTCAATTACAGTAACATATATTTTGCCATCATGTTTGTAAACCCGGTACCGGTATGTCATCTTTGTCCATCCTGTCGACTCATTCTTAAGTTCTTTTGCCCACTTGATTGCTTCCTTCTCGCTTACCGCTGAAATCTGGTATTCAACAAGCTTTTCTTTCCCATCTTCTTTGTTAAAAGAAACTGTGAAATATCTTATGGAAGAATGCATTTCGGGTGAATCAGGTCCCATAGGCCCTCTCCGTGTGGAAGATTCCACCGTCTCTTTTGGATTATTCTTTTTCAATACACCATGTGCATCTGCGATTCTCTGGGTAATCTGATCTGCATCCTCGCTTGCCATTGTAAAATTGATTCCATTAATGACAGCCAATAATACCGAAATCAACACAAATATCGCAATCATGGCATATAATACAAATTTTTTTCTTACTTTATTCATTTTCTGTCACCAGCCTATATCCTTCATTCATCACATACCGGATATGAAGTTTTTTATTTATTTTTTTGAATTTATTATTCAGAGAATTGATATATGTTCCTGCCTTTTTTTCGTTAAAGTTTTGTTGTTCAACCAGAGAACTTAAAATATCAATCTCTTCATTTGTCATGCGCAACTGTCCACACAGCCTGAAATCAGACACTTTTATTTCAACATCACTAAGCTTAAGCAATTTATTTGATGCTGCCTTGTCTCTCACTTTATTCATCAATTCTGTCAACTCATATGGTAAAAAAGGAAAGCTTAAATAAGAATTAGCGAGTGTCTCAGCCAGTAGTGTTTTTGAATTGATTTTTTCACCTGTTAATACAATTACAGGAATGTTTCCCTCATTCAGATGCTTGATAATCTCAGTGCATTTTACTCTTGGAATATTGTCATTAAGTATCACCATATCAAAATGATGATTGGCAATCATTTTGACGACCTGCGCTCCATCAAATGCTGTACTGACCTCATGACCATCAAATTCAATAATTTTCTTAAAACACATCAGCATATCCCTATTTGCATCTGCAAGCAGAACTTCCATAACTTTCACATCCTTTCTACCAGACATTGCATCTTTTCTACTATAACATCTAATCTTTTTACCATCAATCATTTTTTTATTTTAGAGAGGAACTTCATTTTCTTTTTTCAATTCAAACCAAAATGTACTTCCTTTTCCCACTTCACTAATGACACCATATTTGGCATTATGCATCACTAGGATGTTTTTGACAATAGATAGTCCTAATCCGGTTCCCACGATTGCTCTTTTATGATTTTTATCGATTTTGTAATATCGTTCCCAGACACTGTCCAGTTTTTCTTTTTCAATTCCCTGTCCGTTGTCCTTCACTTCGATTCTTACACTATCATTTTGATTCAACTGGGTTACCTTAATGTATTTGTCTTCCCCTGCATAATTCACTGCATTTGCGATCAGATTGTAAATCACCTGATATATTTTAAATTCATCCGCTTCAACAATGATATTCTCATGATATTCAAAATCAATTGTATATCCATAAGGTTCCAAAAGTTTTGAGTGCCTTTCTATAATTGCCTTGATGCTTTCCGTGATATCATATTCTTTTGTTTCAAGTCTCGCTACTCCTGCCTGTATTTTCGAAATATCTAACAAGTCATTGACCAGATTTGTCAGTCGGTTTGCTTCATCTATGATTACCTGTACATTCTCGGGAGTATTCTCTCCCGGTAAATCTCTCATTACCTCTGAATAAGCAGTAATCATCGTAAGAGGGGTTCTTAAATCATGCGAGACATTTGCCAACAGTTCCTTTTGTAAAAGATCGGTCTTTGATAGTTCTTTTGCTGCGTAGTTTAATGTCTCAGATAATTCAGCAATTTCTTTATAGTCCTTACCATCAAATTCTACTTCAAAATTTCCTTTTCCAAATTCTTTTGCAGTTGTATTGATTTTAATGATGGATTTTGATACCCTTTTTGAGATGATAAAAGCAATCATCAGTGACAGTACTACCATAATAATACTGATATATACCAGCTGGATTCTCAATGTATGCACTGTCGCATCTATTGGTGTGATCACAGAATCAATCATAACTGCATATGTCTCACCGGCAGATACAGGAACCATTTTAATTTTGATAATACTTTCTACATTGTTTGGCATATTAGGAAGTTTTTCATACTTTTCCGATTCTTTGACTTTTTCGGGTTCCTTTTTCGTTCCGGCGCTTCCCGGATTCTCCATGCTGCCAGAGGAAGAAGCCGCATCCGTATTATCTGTCTTTTTTGTAGGAGGCTCACCCCCCGGTTTTTCCGACTTTTTTGACGGTGGTTCTTCATTTTGATTTCCCGCTTCAGGTTGAGATGGCTGTCCGGATGACTCAGATGACTGTCCGGATGATTCAGACGGTTTCCCTCTGTGATTACTGATTTCCATCTCACCGCCTCTGTCTTCCGTCTTTTCATATATTTCTAAAAGATGCTGGGTGCTGTATTTATGAATAGAACAGTTATTGGCATTTCCTGCCGAATAAACCTTTTTTCCTTCTTCATCTGTCACTAATATGCAGATATCATATCGTTCTGCGATCATATTAATTGCTTCCTGTGCATCAGTATTATTGATTACTTCCAACACATTTTCCATGGCATTGTCAATTTCTTTTTTCTTGATATTCTTATAGAATTTATCAAGGTAAACCGTCTGAAAAAACCAAAGCAGACAAAGAAGAATCGCACAAAAGCTCAGCATATAGATGAAAACTTTCCACTTGATACTAATCTTTTCATGTTTCAAAACGATATCCCACTCCTCTTAATGTTACTAAAAATTTGCGATATTCTTTCAGGCTGCTTCGCAGAAGCTTGATATGTGTATCTAACGTTCTGTCGTCACCATAATAATCATATCCCCACACATCTGTAATGAGTTTTTCTCTAGTCAGTGCAATTCCTTTGTTTCGAACCATATAGAACAATAAATCATATTCCTTCGGCGTCATGTTGGCCTTCTCTCCATTGATTGTCACCATTCTTCCCGTAAAATCGATATGTAGTCCTTCAGCATCAAATACTTCATGTTCAGACTCTTTTCCCTGGGGCGAAGTATTTCTTCTTGCTAATACAGCTTTCACTCTCATCATCAGTTCTCTAGGGGAAAACGGCTTAACCACATAGTCATCGATTCCTAATTCAAATCCATGTATTTTGTCATATTCTTCACCTCTGGCAGAAAGCATAATAATAGGAGTATCCTTCATCTCCCTAATCTTTCTGCAGGTTGAAAAACCATCTAATTCCGGCATCATGATATCCAGAATAATCAAATCAAACTCTTTAACCTTACATATGTCAACCGCTTCTATTCCGTTTGAAACTTCTGTGATCTGATAACCTTCAAATTCTCCATATTTTCTGATCACCGTTCTGATCTTTGCTTCATCGTCAACTACAAGTATATGGTACATAGGCATTCCCTCCATTTCTCATGGTGTTTGTCCTGTGATAACTGATTTAATAAATTTATCAGTTTTATGTGATGATTATGTGACAAACAACTTACTATTATGTGTTTTTGTATTCATATCAACTCATTATGATTTACTGATATCCTGCAATGCTGTTTAAGTTGCTATACTGATTAATTTTTTACTATTTTGTTAATTATATTGAATTTTATATATAAATATTGTACAATATAACCATATTTTATCTGCAATTATAATATTGAAAGGAGTTTTAGTCAAATGAATATTAATGAATTAAAGGTTCTCGTATGCGATGATTCGCTTTTAGCCCGTAAAAGGCTGAAGGACTGCATTATTTCATTTGGTTGTACACAAGTATTCGAGGCAACTGATGGTGAAGAGGCTATTGCTCAATATAATAACAACAAACCGAATCTTGTATTTATGGATATTGTAATGCCAAAAAAAGATGGTATTGAAGCATTAAAAAGCATTCTTGAAATAGATCGTGATGCTACTGTAATTATGGCATCTTCGGTTGGTACACAATCCTATTTAAAAGATGCGATCAAAGCAGGAGCCATTGATTTTATCCAAAAACCTATTGACAATGACCGCGTGAAAGAAATTATCAATTCTTATTGTTCAAGGGAGGAGGAAGATTAATAAATGTTTACACAGTTTTTCGGAAATTTTTTACTTTATCAAAAATTAATTACCCCTGAACAGTTACTCGAAGCAATCCGCCAAAAGCAGGAAACAAGAATGCAGCTGGGGGTATTAGCCATTAATGCCGGCTACATGACAGCAAGTCAGGTTGAACGGATTCACGAACTTCAAAGTAAGATGGATAAACGAATCGGCGATATTGCTGTTGAACTCGGGTATATTACAGAAGAACAACTCGCAGAACTTTTAAATGCACAGCCATTGGGCTATTTATTATTGGGACAGGCAATTATTGACAAAGGATTTATGACAAATTCACAGTTTGAAGCAGCCATTCGTTCTTACAAAGAAAAGTATTCTCTTTCTGATGAAGATATTTCAAATAATGAAAATTCAAAATCGGATACTCTGATTGCTTCACTTTATGATTTTTCAAAGACATCAAATCCTTCTTTGTATAAAGGATTTGTGACGCTTTTAATGAATAATTTTGTGAGATTTGTCGGAGATGATTTTACTCCTCTTGAACCGGAATTTGAAATTCAATCCGATTCATACAAAGCTACTTCCCAAAAAATCAATGGTGAATTTAGTGTTATGACACATATTTTTGCAAAAGAAAAAGAACTGATCCAGTTTGCCTGCAGGTATTCCGGTGAAAACATCACCGAACTGGATGAATATGCGGAAGCTTCCGGACAGGATTTTATCAATCTTCACAATGGATTGTTTACCGTAAATGCTTCAAATAATCAGCAGATTGAACTGACATTGACTCCTCCTGCACCACTTGCAGATTTAGCATCAGAAGAGGTAAATGGACATTTAATTCTACCATTTCAGTTTCCATTTGGAATTATCAGATTTGCAATTTCTATTTAACAATTGCGTGTATACAATCGAGCAGGCAGGAAACTTGTTCCCTTCCTACTCGCTGTGCCGCCCCGCATCCGACACAGTCGGAACATTCCTCATGCAGGGCGTGTACATAAGAATATGGCTGTCGCTTCACGAATTCTCATTCGTTAAAGCGACAGCCATTCATTTTTTATAATATTATCAATGAGTTATATCCCAAGAAAACGCTTTACTACATCTGGCATCTCATCCACTTCACAAACTGTATCATGTAAGACCTCTGCATTTCTGATTTCCTCTATTGCATTTGGTACTTTCACATTGCCAAGTCTGCTCAACTCATCAACCAATTCGAAATCTTCCATTGCATCATATTTAGAGTCTATTGCATTCATCACACTTCTTGTGAACTTGAACGGACTTGCTGTTGATGCAATTACTGTTTTATTCTGATCATTTGTCTCTTCTTCGTATTTTTTGAATACAGTAGCTGCTACTGCTGTATGTGTATCAATAATATAGCCTGTCTTATCATAAATCTCTTTGATTGTTGCAGCAGTCTCACTCTCACTTGCATAATTGCCATAAAAGTCTGCAAGCTGTGCTTTCATCTCATCTGTAATCTCATATTTGCCTGTCGAATTTAAAGAAGACATCAGCTCCGTATTCTTCTTGCTATCACTTCCTGCAATCTTGTAAATCAATCTTTCAAGATTACTTGAAATGAGAATATCCATCGACGGAGATGTTGTGAGAATAAAATCTCTGTTCTTATCATATGTACCCGTTGTAAAGAAATCAAATAATACTTTATTCTCATTAGAAGCACAAATCAGTTTATCAATTGGAAGCCCCATATTCTTTGCATAAAAAGCTGCCAATATATTGCCAAAGTTGCCTGTTGGTACTACTACATTAATCTTGTCTCCTGCGTTAATCTCACCATTCTGAACAAGCTTTGCATACGCATAAACATAATATACAACCTGTGGAACAAGTCTTCCAATATTGATTGAGTTTGCAGAAGAAAACTGGAATCCGGCTTCATCCAGCTGTTTTGCAAGCTCCTGATCACCAAAAATCGCCTTCACTCCACTCTGTGCCTGATCAAAGTTTCCTTTGATGCCAACTACAAATGTATTATCACCTTTCTGTGTAACCATCTGTTTTTCCTGAATCGGACTGACGCCACCCTTCGGATAAAAAACAATGATTTTTGTTCCTTCAACATCTGCAAATCCCGCAAGTGCGGCTTTTCCTGTATCTCCAGAAGTAGCTGTAAGAATGACAATCTCATTCTTTACTGCATTCTTTTTTGCCGATGTCGTGAGAAGGTGAGGAAGGATTGATAATGCCATATCCTTAAATGCAATGGTTGCACCATGGAATAATTCCAGATAATAGGCCCCTTCTGCCTTTACAAGTGGAGCAATCTGTTCAGTGTCAAATTTATCATCATAAGCTCTGTCTATACAATTCTTTAATTCTACCTCTGTAAAATCTGTGAGAAATTCTTTCATAACAGCATATGCTGTTTCTTTGTATGACATACCTGCCAATTCGTCTATCGATACCTGCAACTTTGGTATTGATGTAGGTACAAATAATCCTCCATCACTTGCAAGTCCTTTTAAAATAGCCTGTGAAGCTGTAACTGTCTCATCACTTCTTGTGCTTTTGTACTGTAAACTCAAAACATTCACCATGCCTTTCCTATTTTTCCAATCAATTCTGTGTCAAACGATACTTCGTGATTATAGCACATGACATTTCAATTAACAAGCAAAATCAAATCTTTTTATTATCTGTAAAAATAATGTGCTCCATGAACAAATAAAAATGTCAATGATCTGTTAAACCAGCTGTTTGGCGATGTCTTCATTGCAAAATACAATGCTCCCTGTGAATAATCCTCTCCACTTAATGCCCTGTCAACACAGCTAATCGTATTATAAGAAGGGTTTACACTATAGATCATTCCATTTTTTACCGGTTCAAACTGGTAAACTGAACCGCTTTTTTGGAAAATGACATCATAAACGCTATTCGGGAAACTGCCACTATATACTCTGTTAAAAATAACATTCGCCACTAAAATCTTACCCACTTCATCCTGATTTCCTGCTTCTGCTTCTACAATTTGTCTGAGCCAGTAATATTCTTCATCTGAAATGGTAATTGATGAAGCACTTGTATACACCGGATACGGCTCAACAGAATCCTCCGTAATTGTAATATACTCGAAAAGAGGTTCCGACTCTGTCTGAGGTTCTGTCGGTGCTTCTGTCGGTGGTTCTGTCGGTGCTTCTGTCGGTGGTTCTGTCGGCGGTTCCGTTGGTGCTTCTGTCGGCGGTTCCGTTGGTGCTTCTGTCGGTGCCTCTGTAGGCGCTTCCGTAGGTGTTTCAGCAACAGGCTGCTGTGAAGCATTGGCATTTACATTCTCTGCCATTACAATCTGATTAGCATTGTCCTCTATGGTTGCTGTATCCTTCCTATTACTGAGCACCTGATAAACTTCTACACCAAACGGTAGAAAATTATCTGTAATATTCATATATACTTTATCTGCATGGTCATTATATACTGTATCATATAACGATGTAAAACCTTGCTTTAGTTCATCTTTTACTTCTTCATCTAAATTCAATTCAAACAAATTCTGTTCCTGCAAAATATTATCTTCAGTAGAACGATCCGGCTTTGAATAATCTGCATTTGTAGTATACAAAAAAATGCTCGCAAAAACTGTCAATGCCGCACTAAATCCTGCCAACATTACTACATGGTTTTTCCGCACATTTTCTTTTTTAAAAAATGTGATACTCTGCTCTTTTTGATTACCGGTTCTTTTCATTTTTTCCAGACCATTTCGTAATAATAATTTACAAGTATTAATCATGTTTCTCCTTTTCCTTTTCATTTTATTTCTAATAAAACCTCAACCTCATTTGTAAGGGAAATCAGATGTCTTATCTATTATAACACATTTTTTCCAAAAGTATTAACTTTTTTTTACATTTTTTAAAAAAATATGAACTAAATTCAACAATGATATTTCAATAGTGAATATTCAACAATAAAAAACTGCCGCTCCATACCGGTAATTCATCAAAAACACATTGTTCATCCTTTCATAATGTGTTCTTCTAATGATTACGGTAAAGATATGGCAGTTATTCTCATTCCACTTAAACCTTAATTGTTCTATTCATGAATGCACAAAGCTTGTTTTCAGATCAATTGTACTTTCAGAATTCATGTCACAACTTATTGGTTATTAATATAATTGATCAATCCTTCTGCTTTGATGATCTTTTGCATAAATTCCGGAAATGCCTGTCCCTGATACTGTGTTCCTTTTGTCTTGTCATAAATCATTCCACTATCAAAATCAATCTCAACCTCATCGCCTGCTTCAATCTCTTTGGCAGCCTGTGGACATTCGATAATCGGAAGTCCAATGTTAATGGCATTTCGATAGAATATTCGCGCAAATGTTTCAGCTATGACACAGCTTACACCTGAAGCCTTAATGGCAATTGGCGCATGTTCTCTGGATGAACCACATCCAAAATTCTTGTTTGCAACGATGATATCTCCTTTATTCACTTTCTTTGCAAAATCAACATCAATATCTTCCATACAATGTTTTGCAAGTTCTGCCGGATCCGGTACATTTAAATATCTTGCCGGAATGATGACATCTGTATCTACATTATCGCCATATTTATATACTTTTCCTAATGCTTTCATAATTCAATCTTTAATTCCTTTCTGCTACTATTGAATGTAATGATATAAATGAATTACAGAACTCTATTCTATAATCCTAATTCTTCCGGACCTGAAATCCTACCGGTGATTGCACTTGCAGCAGCCACATAAGGACTTGCAAGATAAACCTCTGATTCCGGATCTCCCATTCTTCCAACAAAGTTTCTGTTTGTTGTCGCTACAGCTCTCTCTCCCTTTGCAAGAATTCCCATATGTCCGCCAAGACAAGGTCCACATGTAGGTGTGCTGACAGCTGCCCCAGCCTTGATAAATGTGGTAAGAAGTCCTTCCTCTAATGCCTGAAGATAAACTGCCTGTGTAGCCGGAATTACAATTGCTCTGACTCCCTTTGCTACTTTTCTGCCTTCCATCACTTTTGCTGCAGCACGCAAATCTGAGATTCTTCCGTTTGTACATGAACCAATGACAACCTGGTCAATCTTTACATCAGGTTCAGCATTAATCTGATCAATGGTTCTTGTATTCTCCGGTAAATGAGGATATGCAACAGTCGGTCTTAAACTGCTTAAATCAATCGTATACTCCTCTTCATACTCCGCATCTTCATCTGCTTCATAAATCTTGAATTCTTTAGAAGAATGTTCTTTCATATATTCGATTGTCAACTCATCTACAGGGAAGATTCCATTCTTTCCTCCTGCCTCGATTGCCATATTAGTCATGGCAAATCTGTCATCCATGCCAATATACTGTATCCCATCACCAACAAACTCCATTGATCGATAAAGGGCACCGTCTACACCGATCATTCCAATAATATGTAAGATAATGTCTTTTCCTGTCACCCATGGTGCCGGTTTTCCTGTAAGAATAAACTTAATAGCAGAAGGCACCTTAAACCATGCCTTTCCTGTAGCCATACCTGCTGCCATATCCGTACTTCCCACACCGGTAGAAAATGCTCCAAGAGCACCATAGGTACAAGTGTGTGAATCTGCTCCTATGACAACATCACCTGCCACTACAAGTCCTTTTTCAGGTAAGAGTGCATGTTCAATTCCCACCTCGCCAGTCTCAAAGAAATTTGTAATCTGGTTGGCACATGCAAACTCTTTTGCACATTTACAAAGTTCTGCCGACTTTATATCCTTGTTTGGAGTAAAATGATCAAGGACAATGGCAATCTTATCCTTATCAAACACACCATCCACATTCATTTTTTTCATCTCTCCGATTGCAACCGGAGATGTCACATCATTACCTAACACTAAATCAAGATTCGCTTCGATCAGCTGTCCTGCTGTCACACTTTCTAATCCTGCATGTGCAGCTAATATCTTCTGCGTCATAGTCATTCCCATGATTTTAAGCCTCCTAAATATAAACATCTCTTTTTTATATCCATTAATCATACCATTTTTTTAGATATATTGCAAATCGTTTTAAAATAATTGCAGCATTTTTAATGATATTTCACAAAATTCACTACAGAATAATCCTCAAGGCTTACCGCACTGATTCCTTTGTCTAATGTGATGATATAAACATAGTTTCCTATATAAACTGCCCGGTAAGAATCCTCATCATAATAATAGTTATCAAAATCATCACTATTTTGTGTACCATCGTAATCTTCTACACAGTAATTCTGTACCATTTTAATTTCATTATTCTCTATCACAAACAACAGATAATGATTATCCCGGTTTTCGTCACAGGCACAAATTCCAAACAAAGACTTTTCAGGCGCAACCAGCATATTTTTATAATCATAATTATCATAATTGTACCAGTCTGAAAAAACATATTTTGTCATTTCATTCAGATGATTCTCATCACTGATATCATATAATGCAAGCTTGAGTCCTTTACTGACTCCATCCATATTCGCTTCCACACCTACACCTAACAGTGTATGATCGTCCCATTTCTGAAGATAATCAGAATAGCCTGTCATTTCAAGTTCATCTGTAATAACCGGATTGTTAATATCGCTTAAGTCTGCCACAAATAACGGATCGGTCTGTTTGAATGTCACAAAATATGCTTTATCACCCGAAAATCTGGCAGAATAGATTCTTTCACCTTCTGCTATGTCTTCTATTGTACCACAGGTATTTAAGTTTTCATCCAGAATATATAATGCATTATACTCTTTGCTTTCATCATCCTCAATAAAAGTCCCCCATTCAGAATAACCATAATCTTCATAATAGGACCATTCATCAATGGTTGCCACAACTCTTAAATATCCATTATATTCATCTAGTGAAAACTGATCCAAAACATATCCGTTAATCACTCCTTCTGCACAAACCTCAATTGCTCCATCATGATAGCCAAATTTAAAGAGTTTTGTATTACAACTGAATTCTTCCTTTGTCCTGCCATCAGATTCCTTATACTCGTTTTCAATATAGGAAGAGGCATACGTATAAATATACTGATTACTCATATAAATATCGGCAATATCTCCAAGTACAGCACTGCTATCAATACATTCCACTTTGTCACCACTTATATTAAATGATGCCACAATCTCGTAACAATACTCCTCCACTTCATCAGGAACCATATAAATATGGTCACATTCCATCTCTTTTCCATCAATCCTCGGAATACAATTTTCATCTATTCTTTTGAGATTTGTAACCATCTGCTCATAATTTGTAATATAAGTGCTTACTTGTCTGCTTGTAACAACATACAGATCATCTTTGACTAGTCTTGAGGAGGCGGCCCCCCCTTCAACCATATGGGTATCCTTTTGTTTCGGATGATGAATATCTGAAAGATCATAGGCGATGATTAGTGTTACTTCACCACCGCTGGCACAGATTGCATCATTGTATCCATTAAATTCCATATCATCATCATACATGTATAAAACATAATTAACAATCACAATCATATTCTGCCCACTTACATAAAACTTTGGTTGATAAAGATAAGTGCCATACTCATCTGTTGGCCACTGCTTGATCTTCAGTTTTTCCTCCATATACGCATTAACATCAGCTTCAAAATCAATATCCGCAATATGTTCAATGTTTTCTTTGTCTACATCTGTAATGATCACATGCCTATTGTTTTTCATAGCATAGATATGTTTCCCATCTGTGATTACTTTGTCAGCTTCCACAACACCTTCTACCTGGTCATTATTTTTATAATAATCATCTGATTTTCTTTCCTCTTCCGGGCTCACACCGTCCGCATTAGTCCCCTCATAAATTGACTCAGAATTTGTCATTATGTCATCTGTTTCATACATTTCCCGGTCACCTTTTGCGGTTCCAAGCATCTTAGAACTGCCTTTTGCACTTTGAAAATAGTTTTTCATATATGCCCCTACAATTGCATTTTTAATCTCATCTCTTCCCGATACGCTTTTGACAACATTTGTCCCCTCTCCTGCCATTAATACATTACTGTCATATTCGACTTTGTTCACACTTTGGTCGATTCTTTTTGCCCTCCCGTCAAGAACCATTTTCCCAAAATATACAGCAAACAGAAGTACCACAAGAGAAGAACACCAAATGAATGCTTTGTTGATTCCTAAAAACCCTCCTTTTTCTTTTGAATGTAAACGATTCTCTTTTTTCATTGTATCAATTTTTCTCATCATGTTTTCAGGGCTTAATGAGTCCGGAATCTCAATATCATCACTGATTTTGCTGATTTGACTCATGATCTCTTCATCAGAGTACTCTGTACGATCACGAAACTTATTATCTTTATTCATAAATGCACCCTTGCATATCCTGCAATTTTCCTTTCTTTTCAATTTTACCGATTAGCGTATCATATGAATGATCCGGTTTATGAACACTTTAGTTTTTTCTGCATTTTTTCAAGTGCTCTCTTCAACTTTGACCGCGCTGTTACAGGTTTCATATTTAATATTTCACCAATCTCATCACTTTTATATCCCTCTAATGATGATAGAACAACGATTGCCTTTTCATCATATTTCAGAGAATTTAACGCATTTTCAATATCATATTTCTGTTCCAGATCAGTCTCTTTTGATTTTAAATGAATCCCCACATTTTCATCATCAATGGATACATTTTTCGAAATATACTGTTTTCTTCTTTTTTTACATTTATTTGATAAGATTTTAAATGCCCACGCTTTAAACAAAGTGTAATCTCTTAGTTTTTCCAGACCTATATAGATATCCATCACAGCATCACTAACCGTATCCTCTGCATCATGTTCATTGCCAAGCATATAATAAGCATACCTATACATATCTTGATAAATACATCGATAGATCTCCGAAAATGCCATATCATCACCTAAAACAGCCTGTTTCACCAAATATTCCTGTATTTCCAAATATCTCACTTCCATTCTCTTATATAGCTATATACTGATAAGTGTACTATAGTTTCCGTTTTGTTGCATTATTTTTTTATTCCGTAAAAAAGCACCTGTTTAACAGATTGAACTGTTAAACAGGTGCTCATCAATATCACTATATTTTGCAAATCAATATTTTATATAACCTTTGAATCTTCTCTTATATTCATCCGCTTTCATTGAAAGTTTTTCATAATCTCTTTCACTAATCTTGCCCTGACTTCTGTACGAGTTAATCAAATCTACATACCGAAGATACTCTTCATATGCAGTATCTTTATAATTATTTGACAAATTCAACTTAATCTCATTTTCCTGCGCCTCAATAACCTTTTTCGTCTTTCCTAACATCATACATAATCACCTCGATTATATCAAAGACTTGCATCATGAACTATATAAAACTTTTGCCAAATAATTCTTAGTTATTGATTAATTTGTCATCCTCATTATTCCAGCTGTAGAGTTTTCTGATTTCTTCGCCTACTTTTTCTGCCTGATGCTCTGCTGCTAACTTTCTCATTGCATTGAAGTGTACCTGACGTCCTGCAGCTGACATATCTAATAAGAATTCTTTTGCAAATGAACCATCCTGAATATCAGATAATACTTTCTTCATTGCTTTCTTTGTATCTTCTGTAATAATCTTAGGTCCTGTAATATAATCACCATATTCTGCTGTATTTGAAATAGAATATCTCATTCCCTTAAATCCTGACTGATAAATCAAATCAACGATTAATTTCATCTCATGAACACATTCAAAATATGCATTACGTGGATCATATCCAGCCTCTACTAAAGTTTCAAAACCTGCCTGCATCAATGCACAAACACCACCACAAAGTACTGCCTGTTCACCGAAAAGGTCTGTCTCTGTCTCAGTTCTGAATGTTGTCTCAAGAACACCTGCTCTTGCTCCACCGATTCCTGCTGCATATGCAAGTGCAAGATCAAGTGCCTTACCTGTCGCATCCTGCTCAACTGCTACTAAACAAGGTGTTCCTTTTCCAGCCTGATACTCTGAACGAACTGTATGTCCCGGAGCCTTTGGTGCAATCATTGTAACGTCTACATTTGCAGGAGGTTTAATGCATCCAAAATGAATATTGAAACCATGTGCGAACATTAACATGTTACCTTCTTCAAGATTTGGCTCGATTTCATTCTTATACAAATCTGCCTGCTTCTCATCATTGATCAAAATCATGATGATATCTGCTTTCTTTGCAGCTTCTGCAGTTGTAAATACTTCAAATCCCTGCTTTTCAGCCTTAGCCCATGACTTGCTTCCTTCATATAAACCAATGATCACATTGCAACCTGATTCCTTTAAGTTTAATGCATGTGCATGTCCCTGACTGCCGTAACCAATGATTGCGATTGTCTTACCCTCTAATAATGATAAGTTACAATCTTCCTGATAAAAAATCTTAGCTTCCTGATTTGCCATTTTTCTATGCCTCCATATAAATAAAAATATATTTAATCTCACAATGAACGAATCATAAATGAGTATTAATAACAAAAATCATAAATATATCATTAAGATTTATTCAAGCTCACCTGCGAGCATATCCAGCTTTCCTCTTGTCAGACCAGTAATACCTGTTCTCACAAGCTCAAGCACTTCAAATCCTTCCAACAGTCCTATAAACGCATCTAATTTCTGCTGGTTTCCAGTCAACTCAATCATCAGAGAGTCAGCAGACACATCTACGATTTTAGCCCTGAAGATATCGGCAACGGAAAGGATCTGCTGTCTCTGAGACGGATCAACCGCAACTTTGCAAAGAATTAACTCTCTGCATACAGACGCCCCATCCTTTAATTCAATAATATCTTTCACTTCTACAAGTTTGGCAAGCTGCTTTTGAATCTGTTCAAGCACTTCATCTTCACCACTGACAACAATCGTCATACGTGAACTGCCCCCTTGTTTCGTTTCGCTGACAGTCAGGCTGTCAATATTATATCCGCGTCTTGCAAAAAGACCGGCTACTCTACTCAAAACACCGGCAGTATTGTCTACCAGTATTGATAAAACCATTCTCTTCACGTCAAAACCTCATTTCTGTATAGTATAATAAAACATAGTTCAATCATAGCACAATAACATATTTTGTCAAGCATTTGTCTCTTAGGGATGTTACAAACCACGGGTACCTAAAGCTATTCATCAAACACTGCTGTTACAAAAGAGGCACTCTCTGTCTGTCTTATATCTGTTACCTTTCCGACAAATGTATTTAACTTATCTCTTGCCTTAATATTATTTGACATCGCTAGTGCCGGCGAAATGGTATAATAATACATCGCTCCCTGAAGTGTCTGCAGTTTTGATTCTTCAACTTCAATCGAATCTCCCACATGTAACAGACCCGGACGTTCCATTTTAAATTCTATAGTTCTCATTATATCACCTTACATTTTTACTATCTTGAATCTCTTTATTTCAAAAAGAATCGTCACATGAATTCATGACGAATTTATGATGACGATTCAAAAAAACCATATAACAAATCCCGGCACATGCCATAAGTAATGAACTATCTTACCATCCATTCGCCCAACTGTCTGATTGAGCCATCTTCCTGCTCTTCTAACTCGTCAATAATGAATATCTGATCAGGCTCTTTTGTAAAAGATGAAATCGCTTCCTTTGCTTCGCTGATGCTTGAATACCTTGCCAAAGCACCTGTTCCGTCAGATTTTTCCTGATTATATACACCTAACTCAAAATATCTATTCATGTTGAAACCTCCATTAATATAGTATAAGACTATTCTACTACAAAATGTCCTAAATGTTAACTATTTTTTTTATTTTTTATTAATTTATGTCCACCTGATCATCATCATTCTTCTCTTCGATCATCTTAGTATCTTTTCTTTTATCCGTCAGTTTCATATTATCTTCAATGTATTTCGTACTATCTTCATAGTTTTCATAGAGATGATTGATATATTCTTCAAATTCATCTACATATATTAAAATACCTTCTTCCATGATCGCATTTCTGGTAATATCATTTCCGGAAAACTTCGATGCACGCATGGCCAGCATATCAATCCTGTCTACCAGTTCTTTTTTAAGACAAATATTGATATTCTTTTCGCCATCATTTTTACCTAATAATTTTTGAAAAGATTCATATCTTTTTTCATCATAGCTGTTAAACATATTGCAACACCCTTTCTTTTTTTATTATCTTTTAAGCATCAATATCCCTTGTCAGGATAATGATGCTTTTTGTCATTCTGATTCAAGATTTGTCAAAAAATCTAATATATTCTGCCAATCAGCTTTTGCCTCTTTATAGCCCTGATGATATAACATTGTTAATCTGTTTTTATCATTTTCAAGCCTTCCAATCGTAATCGGTTTTGAAGGTCTTATGACATAAACATTTCCATTTTTTTCCTGATTTTTAACATATTCGATAGTTCTGTTATATTCTATATGTCTTTTTTCAAGCGCTTTGATCAGTCCGGGGTATTCTCTGTACTTCATTCTGATTACCGGTAATGCTTCATTTTTTTTCTTTTGATAATCAATATCCCTTGTCAGGATAATGATATTTTTTTTATGTCCGTCCCTGACAGACTTCCTGACAGGAATCGAATCTGATAATCCCCCATCCATGTATTTTTTCCCATTTATGCTTACCATCTCCGCCATCAGCGGAAGCGAACATGATGCCCTCACAATATCAATCTGCTTTTTCAAATCCGTCACTTTCACATACTGCGGCAGCCCCGTTTCACAGTCCGTGATAACCACATAAAACTCCCCTTTATATTTTCTAAAAGTTTCATAATCAAATGGATCAAGTTCTTCTGGTATTGTATGGTAACACATTTCTGTACCAAAAAAATTACCTGTGAAAATCAAATTTCCTATCCCTGCATAATTCTTGTCCTCAAGATAATTGACATTTACCCTGTACATTCTCCCTTTCTGTTTTGCTATATAATTCAGACCGTTCACTGCCCCTGCTGAAACTCCATAACAGGCATTAAATTCAATGCCACGATCCTGAAAAAAATCAAGTACACCGGCAGTATACAGTCCTCTCATTCCTCCACCTTCTAAAATCAATCCACAATCGTAAACCATGTTTTCTCCTTTTCAACGATACTATAATTCTATGATTTAATCCTATCTCTAATTTTATTTAACATATCCCACTCATCCATAATAATGCAATTTCTAATCGTACCATCCATCAACTTTTGTCTTGTACGATCATAGTCAACCCAGATTACTTCTTCCACTTCTTCCTGCTGAAGCCTAAAATCTTCATCGGATAATCCACTTCCATCTAATACATAGATATTACTGTGTTCGCGGTTTGAAAATATTTTTCCATAAAAATTCGAATCACATACTGTATTATAACTCCCAATCATGACCAAATCGCTCTCTTTTGCCTCTATCCCAAGTTCTTCTTTCAGTTCCCTGAGAGCTGATTCCATATAATCTTTTCCGGCCGGTATATGTCCGGCACTTGATATATCATAACATTCGGGAAATGAGTCTTTATTCTTAGCTCTTTTTTGCAAAAGAATATCAAATCCATCTGCTTTTCTTCTATAAATCCAGACATGCGAAGTTCTATGCCATGTTCCTGTCTCATGAACAATAGTTCTTTCCCTCACTATACCCGTCGGTTCATAGTTTTCATCAATCACATCAAACAATTCCAATTCTTTTCCATCAAGAACTGCACTTTTAAGTGTTCTTCCCCTATATGTCAGTTTCAGATCAAAGACCGGATGATTCTCTCTGATTAATCTTAAAAATATTTCATCTCCACTCCAGAAGTATAAATTTTTAAGCTCTGATTTTTTTACAAAACGTAATTCACCTTCATCACATTCTTTCAAGTCTCCTTCAAACTGATCTGCCGTGTACAGAAACATATATTCCGTATATACTGACTTGTTTTCATTGAATTGTAATTCGTTACTGCCATTATCGTCCGGTTCTGTATTATCATCCTCACTATAATGAAATGTCACGATTCCTCTCAGCTGATAAGAGGTAATCAAAAGGCCTGTCTCTTCCTCCACCTCTCTTCGCAGACATTCATCCGGTGATTCACCTTTTTCAAAATGACCACCCACACCAATCCACATATCCTTACTCAAATCATTTTCTTTCTTCGTTCTATGCAGCATAAGATAACTATCATCCTGCTCTATGTAGCAAAGTGTTGTAAGCACAATCCTCATCACCTTTCCAATTCTTTATAAAAATGCTGATAATCTACAGGAGAGTTCCATTCCCCACCCCACCTAAATCCATGTTTTGTAAATATGGTATAACAAATATCACCTTTTACGATTTTATGGTCAAACTCCTTTGTTCTGTCAGCATAACAAATGGCATTGACCGGAAGAACATTTCTATCTCCGAAGGCAGTTCTTACATAAGGATTATATAATGGATTGATATCGATTGCCAATCCATATCCATGAGTAGAAATCTGATTTGTTCCATCTACCATCCTATAATTAAATGCGGAGGTATTATTATCTGCCATTGACCGATCATCATCCGCATCATATTCATCCACAAGTTTAATTTTTTCAATCTGATACCGATTCTCATATAATTCTTTAAAAATCTCTATAACATCCTTCGCAATGGAGGCATTGACAATTAGTTCCCCCCTGCACTCTTCCCCGTTGAAATTGATATACCCTACCACTACATGCCTCAAATCATCATATGTAATCTCATCATTTTCCTGATAGGACTTACCTGTTATGTACTCTTTTAATTCTTCACATAATTCTTCATCATAAAAGCAGATACTGTCAGTCGTTTCATTCCTCATACTACCATCCTCATTTTCATTAACATATACATTTTCATTTTTTACTCTTAGATCTATCTGTTTCAGACATAATAATGATATTTAGTTTAGCACTTATTCACAATTTTAACAACTATGTATTTACTATTATATCCAATATAACTAATTTAAAGCTTTAAAGGCCTTGCAAACAACATTCAGTAGTCATTCTCATTATACCAAAATGATTAGAGTATCACATCTAACGATATGATACTCTAATGATCAGGGTAGTACATCAATTATTTATTGTTTTCTTCAACTTCAATTTTTCTGATTTCTTTTGTTCTGATTTCTTTACAAATTGCGTCAATAAAATCACTCAATTCTTTCTGTCCTTCATCTCCAAGGAAACGGCTTCTTACAGATACTTTGTTATCCTCTTCTTCCTTTTGTCCAACAACGAGCATATATGGAACTCTCTCAAGTCTTGTCTGCCTGATTTTAAATCCAATCTTTTCAGAACGGCTATCCACAGAACATCTAATTCCATTTTTCTTCAATTCTGCTTCAACCTTCTTTGCATATTCCTCATATTTTTCAGAAATAGGAAGCACTCTTACCTGTTCCGGACATAACCATGTCGGGAACAATCCTGCATATTTTTCAATCAGCCATGCCAGTGTTCTTTCATAACATCCCATAGAGGTTCTGTGGATAATGTATGGTCTTACTTTATCACCATTCTGATCAATATAATACATATCAAACTGTTCTGCAATCAATGCATCCCACTGAATTGTAATCATTGTATCTTCTTTACCATACACATTCTTAGCATTGATATCGACTTTCGGTCCGTAGAACGCTGCTTCTCCAACATCTTCCGTGAACTTCACACCAAGTTCATTTAAGATATCACGAATATGTCCTTCTGTTTCTTCCCAGACTTCCGGAGAACCAATGTATTTCTCTCTGTTGTCCGGATCCCACTTTGAAAGATGATATGTTACATCTTCTTCAACACCAAGAGTTTCAAGACAATATTTTGCCAACGCAAGACATCCCTTAAATTCATCCACCATCTGGTCTGGTCTTACAATCAAATGTCCCTCTGAAATCGTAAACTGACGAACTCTTGTTAATCCATGCATTTCTCCGGAATCTTCATTTCTGAAAAGCGTAGATGTCTCACCATATCTGCAAGGCAAATCCCTGTAACTCTTCGGAGTTGCCTTATAAACATAATACTGGAATGGACACGTCATCGGACGAAGTGCATATACTTCTTTATCAACTTCCTCATCGCCAAGGACGAACATTCCTTCCTTATAGTGATCCCAATGTCCTGAAATCTTATATAAGTCTGACTTTGCCATAAGAGGTGTCTTAGTTCTCATATAGCCTCTCTTTTCTTCCTCATCCTCAATCCATCTCTGAAGTGTACGAATGATAATTTCTCCCTTTGGCATAATGAGCGGAAGTCCCTGTCCGATCACATCTACTGTTGTAAACAATTCCATTTCTCTTCCAAGTTTATTGTGGTCACGCTTCTTGATATCTTCAAGATACGCAAGATACTCTTCAAGGTCAGCTTTCTTTGTATAGGCTGTTCCATAGATTCTTGTTAACATCTTGTTATCAGAATTTCCCCTCCAATAAGCGCCTGAGGAAGAAATCAGCTTAAATGCCTTAATCGCACCTGTTTTCATCAAATGTGGTCCTGCACAGAGGTCTGTGAAATCTCCCTGTCTGTAGAAAGAAATCACTGCATCTTCCGGCAAATCTTTAATTAATTGTACCTTATAAGGTTCCTCTTTCTCTTCCATGAATTGAATCGCTTCTTCTCTTGGAAGCTCAAATTTTTCAAGCGAATCATTCTCTTTGATGATCTTTTTCATCTCTGCCTCGATTTTGTCAAGATCCTCCCTTGAGAATGGTTCATGTTCAAAATCATAGTAAAATCCTGTATCGATGGACGGTCCTATGGCAAGTTTCGCTTCAGGATACAATCTCTTGACAGCCTGCGCCATCACATGAGATGTAGTATGTCTGTACGCAGCCTTACCCTTTTCATCATTAAAGGTAAGAATACTCAACTCACAGTCCTCTTCTATGACTGTTCTTAAATCTACTACCTTTCCGTTTACTTCACCGGCACATGCTGCCCTTGCAAGACCATCACTAATGTCATTTGCAATATCGATTACTGACATCGCATGATCATATTCTTTTACTGAACCATCTTTTAACGTAATTTTCATTTCATTTCTTTCCTTTCCTTCTAATTTCTAAATAATCGAGCAGGTGGCGAACTTCTTCCCTTCCTACTCGCCACCCGCATCCGACGCAGTCGGAACTTTCCTTATGTGGTGGGCGTGTGCCCATAAAAAAATCCCTCATGGCACAATTTGCCATAAGGGACGATACTACATCGCGGTTCCACCCATATTATACGAATCATCACTCATCTGCAAACAAAGTCTGTCCTGTCTCTATTTGCAAATTGAATCACTCATATCTCTCATTCAATGATAACGGAATCACCGGACCGGATTGGGGTCACTCAGAGGTAGTCTTCAGTATCACTCCGATAAGATGCTCTCAGCAAATACATCTCTCTCTTGAATCTTCTGTGATACTTACTCGTCTCGTCAACGTGTTTGCATATATTTAAAATCGTTTTAATATTTCTTCTTAGTATATCACATTCATCTGTTTTGTCAAGAACCTAATGCAGTAGACGCACCCCAAATTCTTTCAATAAAGCGAATCCTTCCCGCACCATATAGTTGAGGATCAATCTTCGATCAGAGTTTGCTGCTAATCCGGAAACACTTTTGAATCCCACATTTTTTGCCAGATATAAAGATCTGAAAACATGGAAATTATTTGTCACAATAACAACATCCGCGTTGGGATCACCAATTATTTCAAATGAATACTTCATATTCTCATAAGTTGAAGTGGAATGTTCTTCTGTTATAATCCGATCCTGTGAAATCCCCTGATCCATAAGGTAACGTTTCATGGCAGATGCTTCCGTGATCCTCTCACCCGGTCCCTGTCCTCCGGAACAGATTACCTGAATATCTTCATTTTTTGCAAGATAGTCATAGGCGGCATCCAACCTTTTCGCAAGTGATTTTGTAATTCTCTCCCCACGAACCTGTGCGCCTAGTATAATCACATAATCAACATGTCCTTTTGGTTTTGCCTGCATCTGACTGAAAATGAATCCCTCTATCGCTATAAATATGCCAACTCCTATACATAAAAAAGAAACGACAGTAATCTTTACAGTTCTTGGCACAAAATCCAGAATGTGTTTCTTCTTATGCAGAATTGTGACAATTGCCAAAATGAAAAAACCTGTTCCTGCCAGTCCCCAGAACCAAAGAAAAGAGGACGCAATCCCTGCATATGAAACTGCAAAAATATAATAACCTAAGCAAAATACCATTAATCCCAGAAACAATATAATCAAAGCATTCATTGCAATATTTCACTCCTGTCAATTTATATTTTACCATCCATTCGTTTGACGAAACACAATTACTTCAAAAATGTTTTTTCAAACTCTGTAATTTTCATCGGTTCTCCATAATAAAAACCTTGCATCAGATTAATATTTAATTCTTTCAATTTGCGAAGCTGTTCCTCATCTTCCACACCTTCCACACAGACCTGAACCTCAAGAGATTTTGACAATTCTGCAATCAATTTCACAAAAGTCTGTGAGTATTCATCTTCTGCAATATCACGGATAAATGCCCTGTCAACTTTGATGATATCAAGATCCATGCTTTTGATATGATTCAGAGAAGAATACCCTGTTCCAAAATCATCCAGTGCAATTTTTACACCCATTTTTTTGATATCTTTGATAATCGTTTTCATTCTTGTCATATCATTAATTGCTAAACTTTCCGTCACTTCTAACACAAGATTTGAAGGATTTATACCGGTTTCTTTGACAGTCTTTTCAATGATTTCAACAATATCATTTGCCAGAAGCTGTATCACTGACAAGTTAACATTGATTCTTATATCCTTACCCCTGTCACTCCATTTTTTACTGAAAAGACATGCTCTTTTCAGTACATATTCTCCTATATTGGTAATCAGACCCATATGCTCAGCCACAGGAATAAACTCCCCCGGCATCACCATTCCAAGATTAGCACTGTTCCATCGTACCAGCGCCTCACCACCGATACATTCTTCGGTCGACATATCTACGATTGGTTGTATATAGATTTCAAATTCCCGGCATCCTTCTTCCACGGCAAGACGCATATTTTTTTCCAGATCAAGTTTTTTATAAGAGCTTTCATCTTCACCATCGCTGTAATAGCAGTATCCGTTCTTTCCGTTTTTCTTTGCATCATACATCGCAATATCTGACTTCTTGATTAATTCGGACACATTGTCACCATATTGTGGAAAAATGACAACTCCCATACTCATTGTACAATAATACTGGTTATCGCTTGTATCTACAAGATACCATGGGGTAGCAAAAACTTTTCGGATATCATCAATGATTCTCTCACTTTCACTAATGACTGCCGGTTCAATAATAATAATAAATTCATCTCCACCCACACGATAACAGCTGTTTTCAATACCATCAATTTTTTGAAGTTTTGCCGCGATCATTTTAAGCATTTTATCCCCATATTTATGGCCTAAACCATCATTGATATTTTTAAAATTATCAAGATCCATAAACAGGACAGCTCCGCTTGAATGATTCGCTTTTGCATCTTCTATGGACAATTTTAAATCCTTTTCACATTTCATTCTGTTATATAATCCGGTAAGATAATCATTATTTGCCTGAAATTCTATTCTTTGCTGGTATTTCTTTTTTTCTGTGATATCAGTATAATTACAAAGGGAAACCACTCTTCCATCCACCCATTTGATATCGATATAATGAATATCATACCATCTCTCACTCTTTGGATCATAACATTCCTCATAATATTTTCTGTTGCCATAAATATACTTATGTTTTTTTTCATAATTGAGATAGTGTTCAAATGCAAATTTTTTACCATTACTCATTTCATATAAAAGAGTATTATTACAAAACAGAATACGTTTATTTTTATCCTCATCTTCCTGTTTATCAATTACCATGATACCACTTGTAAGATTGTTAAGAATCTCTTTGAGTGCTTCATATGATTTTCTAAGCGACTTATTTGTGATTCTCTTGTAAATAAAACTCTGCAGAATTTTGGAAATGTCAAACAGGTAACTGACCGTATGCGTATCCCAGTTGAACTCATATCTTGTCTCTGCCACAAATCCATAAATCTGAGGAATTCTTTCCACTGCAATTGGAACAGCTACCAAACTTTTAATCCCATACTTTTCAAGAATCTGCCTGTTTGTATTATCTCCTTCTTTAGAGTCAATAATCAGCATTGTTTTTTCATTAAGAGCATCTGACAATTCCATCGGCATGTTTTTGATAATACTATGAATGTTATTTACGCTTGCATCACACCATTGTCCCATAATCTTTGTTTTTCCTGTTGAATTATCAATCTCTGCAACCAAAATAATACTGACACTTAAGTACTCATAAATAATCTTAATACATTCATCAATCGCTTTATACAGATTATCATGATTGTTTTCAATCGTCTGTAAAATACGTGTGATTGTCTCTTTTCTTTTTAATTCCTTTTTCAATTCTCCCAAGTCATTTGCAAAACCCATCATCTGTTCTTCATTTCGCTGATCTGTTTTTTTCTTATCATATCCATTTTCTTCTAGACTGTCTTTTTTCATATTATCCTCATTTCTGAGTGTTTTCACACCACCATTCTCCACCTGAAACTGTCTTTTATATTCCTAATACAACTGTTGCAATTCTGAAATATACCAAAAGAGATACCGCATCTACAATCGTTGTAATAAACGGACTGGCCATAACAGCAGGGTCAAATCCGATTTTTTTCGCCAGGATTGGTAATGTACAACCTATAATCTTTGCCATAAATACAGTTAAAACTAATGTCGCACATACAACAACCGAAACCTGAACTGTCAATCTGTCAATCACGAGTAATTTTGCAAAATTACATGCTCCAAGTGTAATCCCACATAATAGTGCAACTCTCGCTTCTTTCCAAATTACCTTTAATATATCATTAAATTCTACTTCATCAAGAGATAATGCACGAATTACCGTAACAGATGCCTGACCACCGGAATTTCCTCCTGTATCCATTAACATAGGGATATAAGCAGTCAATACAGTAAATTTTGCCAATGCTGTTTCAAATGATGTGATAATCATTCCTGTAAAAGTTGCCGATACCATCAGCAGCAATAACCATGGTATTCTTGCTGCCCATGTTTCAAATACAGTGGTCCTGAAATATGATTTTTCAGAAGGGATAATTGCTGCCATTTTTTTAATATCTTCTGTTGCTTCATCCTGCATAACATCAATCGCATCATCAAATGTAACGATTCCTACAAGTCTGTTCTCATCATCAACAACCGGAATCGCCAATAAATCGTATTTATTAAACTTATTGGCAACATCCTCTTTATCTTCATGGGTATGAACAGAAATATAATTCGTATCCATAATATCTTTGATTCGTTCGTCCTCTTCTGACAACAACAATGTTTTGATTGAAATCGCCCCATGCAGAAATCTGCTCTCATCTGTCACATAACAGGTATAAATTGTTTCTTTATCAACACCTGTTCTTCTGATTCGCTTAATTGCCTCTTCAACCGTCATATTGATTCGCAGACTCACATACTCAATTGTCATTATACTTCCTGCACTGTCGTCAGGATATTTCAAAATTTCATTGATCATGTTTCTGGTGTCCGCATCTGTGTTTTGCAGAATTCGTTTTACAACATTTGCCGGCATCTCTTCCACAATATCAACCGCATCATCAAGATATAATTCATCTAATACTTCTTTTAACTCATTATCACTGAATCCCTGTATCAACATTGCCTGTGCTTCAGCTTCCATCTCAACAAAAACTTCAGCAGCAAGCACTTTTGGCAGCAATCGGAACAATAATGGAATTTTATTTTCTTCAATCTCTTCAAAAAGCGAGCCGATATCCGCCGCATTCATTTCCACTAAAATATCTTTAATCCGGGCATAATCCTTTTTTTCCAGCAATTCTTCAATCGTAGCCGATAATTCTTCCATATCAATATCAGAATTGTTCAAAGTCATCTCTTTTTCTTCCACAATCTTACTCCTTGCCTTTCATGCATATTATTTAATTTTCAATTCATCTGCATGGAAGCATACATAAGACCTCACCACCGGTACATATTTAAACATCAAATCGTTACTTTGACCCTTAAATAGATACCGGTGGTGAAAATCCCTCGTGGTACGCTTCCGGTACCCGATCCACCGTCCATCAATGTCACTCCTTTTTCTATCTGTTTTTATCTGACAACTGCTTTTAAAATTATCATAATTTCTTTCCTTTTATTTGCTACAATATTTGTGGTATGACAAAAGAAAAGAGTACATTTATGCTTCATCAAAAAAACATAAATACACTCTCTTATCATAACTTTTTTTGGTAGTATTGTCAATATCCTACTCAAGTTTGAATGATGTGCAAAACGTAAGCCAATCAATCAACTCTGCATACATAAATCATAGGCTGACCATATCCCTGTTCTTCTTTTATGATTACCAATCTCTTCAGGATCATAACTGAAGCCATTCCTTCATCAAAAATAATACCGAGTGCCTGACTTGTTGCAAACCTCATTCCATCATATTCATCCTGCCAACAGATGATATATGCTTCTTTTTGAGGATCATACATATTTATGATTTCCATAATTTCATTTCTGGTGAGTTCCCTTCCCTGCCTGATCACTTTCAGTTCATCAATATACTCTGGAAAATCCCTGCACATTTTACTAATGGTATCTTTTCTCTTTCTCTCTTTTTCAAGACCACTTTTTAATTTTTTTCTTTTTCCTTTCACAACAATATTGTCCACAAATATTTTTTCATATTCACTGTTCATTTTTTTATCCTCCTTTAGAAATGTCATAATAAAATGGACTATATTCTTTCTGCTATTACGCAGTACTACATACAAATTTTGCTAGATATCATTCAAAAATGATGCCCTTTTCACATAGCTTTTTCCATACTTTTCTCTAATCCGGTCCACAGCCTCATCCAGTTTTTCCATTTTTTCGTAGTCTGTATCATCAAACAGATTCAACTGTCTTCCATAATCCTCTTCTAAAATCTTTGAAGTCTGTATTCCCAAAAGTCGTATCGGTGTTCCGTCCCATAATTCATCAAACAATTCACATGAAACTTCATAAATCTCTGATGTAATATTTGTCTGCGCATCCAGCTTCTTCTGATGCGATTTCGTTTTAAAACTGTGATCTTTAATCGTGACACTAACTGATGCAATTTTAACGCCATCTTCTCTCAATCTTTCTGCCACTTTTTCAGACAGATTCAGCAAAAAAAGTTTTGCCACCTTTTCATCGGTCACATCAAAAGGAATGGTAGTACTATTGCCATATTCCTTATTCTGTGAAGGCTCTGACTGCACAACTGAAAAATCAATACCGTTGGCAAAGTTCCATATCGTTTCACCCTGTTTTTTCAGATGCATTTTTAAAACTGCCAAATTGGCATTTGCAAGCTGACCAATCTTGTAAATACCAAGTTCATGGAGTTTCTTTGTTGTAGCATTCCCGACAAAAAACAAATCCGACACCGGAAGTCCCCACATCTTCTCTTTCATCTCATCAGGAAATAATGTATGTACTTTATCCGGTTTTTCAAAATCAGAAGCCATCTTCGCTAACAGTTTGTTGGTTGATATGCCAACATTCACAGTAAAGCCCAGTTCACTTTTGATTCTGTCTTTGATAGTATAGGCTGCTGTAATCGGATCTCCGAACAATAATTCTGTTCCTGTCATATCCATAAACGCTTCATCAATGGAAAACTGTTCCACATCAGGCGTATACTCATGAAGTATCTTCATAAATGCCTTTGAATACTCCCGATATCTGTCATGATGAGGTTTCACCACTATAAGATTCGGACATTTTCTTAAAGCCTCAACAATACTTTCCCCCGTTCTGACATGATACTTTTTTGCCGGAATCGATTTTGCAAGTATCACCCCATGCCGCGTAGCCATATCTCCTCCGACTGCTGCCTCAATATCACGCAGATCAGACTCGCCTCTACCTATCCTTTCAAGGGATTCCCAAGACAAAAACGCTGAATTGACATCAATATGAAATATTATTCTTGAATAATCTCTTCCCTTTTCTAACACTTTTCATCACTCTATCTTATGTAAATTTTATTAATCCGAGAACAATATCATTTGTTTTTAATGTGATCAACTAGTACCATGGCATATCCCACTGATACTTTTTCAAGTCAACATGCATCTCATCTACAAACTCAACCCCATCTGCCTTTAAAAGTTCTGATTGCCTGTTCCTGCCTCCAAACGCAAATGCCTCCGAGATTCTTCCCTCTCTGTTTACAACCCTGTAACATGGAATATGCTCCGGATCAGGATTGACATGCAGCGCATATCCCACAACTCTGG